>NZ_JAVGCZ010000090.1:0-11732 GCF_052928425.1 Glutamicibacter sp. BSL13 | reverse complement strand
GGCCAGCGCCGTGTTCCCGGCCCCCAGGATGGTGCCGGTGCCGGTGTGCCCGATCCCGGCGTCGGCGAATGCCCGCACGATCCCGTACACGTCGGTGTTCTGCCCGTGCAGGGTCCCGTCCGGGTGCACCACGATGGTGTTCAGCGCCCCGGTGGTGGTGACCAGGTCGGTGACGCTGTCCATGTGGCCGATGAACACGTCCTTCAGCGGCATGGTGACCGAGCAGCCGGCCCAGCCGCCGGCGCGCAGCCCGGCGGCGAAGTCCGGCGCGTCGGCCGGGTCCAGTTCCAGGCGCTGGTAGTCCAGGTCCACGCCGAGCAGCCGGTAGGCGGCGCGGTGCAGCTGCGGGGACTTGGAGTGGCTGATGGGCTTGCCCAGGACTGCGGCCTTCACGGTTACCTCACTGTCGGTGGCTTGCGCGTTGTTCTTCGGTGGCGATGGAGCCTAGCACTGCCCCGGGTTGGCCTGGCACCAGTCGCGGAACTCCTGCTGGTAGCGCTGGTGCTCCTGGTAGGTGCGGGCGAACTTGGTTTCCCCGGTGGCGATGTTCACCGTCACCCAGTAGTAGAAGTCGTTCTCCTGCGGGTTCACGGCCGCGGCGATCGCCGAGTCGGCCGGGGAGCCGATCGGGGTGGGCGGCAGCCCGCGGTGCACGTAGGTGTTGTACGGGTTGGACTTATCGGCCTTCTCCTGCTTGGAGAACTGCAGGGTGTAGCGGTCCAGCCCGTAGATCACCGCGGAGTCCACCTGCAGCAGCCCATGGGTCTGGTCGTTCTGCTCGGACAGCCGGTTGTTCAGTGCGCCGGCGACCACCGCGTAGTCCTTCGGCTGGGCTTCGGCCTGCAGGATCGAGGCGATCTTCAGCACCCGGTAGCCCTGGGTCGGGTCGTTCACCCCGTGCTCGGCCAGGGTGGCGGTGGTGGAGTCCACCAGCTGGCGCAGCACCTCTTCGGCGCTGGTGTCCAGGGCGAAGCGGTATTCGCCCGGGTGCAGGTAGCCCTCCAGGTTCTTCGCCTCCCCGGGCAGCCCGAAGCGTTCGGGGTCGTTGGCCAGCTCGGTCAGTTCCTTCAGCTCCAGCCCCGAGCCCTTGGCGATTTCCTCCAGGGCCGCGTTCAGGCGCATGTTCTGCTTCAGGCCCACGTAGAAGACCTTGTCCGGGCGGTTGTCCACCATCAGGTCCACGGCCTCGGCGGCCGGCAGCTGCTTTTGCAGCACATAGGTGCCCGGGTGGATAACCTTGTTCCCGGCCGCGGAGGCGTCCATGGCCTTGACGAACAGCTTGTCGTCGGAGACGACGTCCAGCTCCTCGAGCTTGCGGGAGATGATCCCCACGCCCCAGCCGTCCTCCACGACGAATTCGACCTGCGCCCCGCCGGGGCCGGGATAGTCATCGGGGTTGAACGCCTTGTAGATGCCGCGCACGGTGAACCCGGCGCCGGCCACGACCAGCGCGAAGATCAGCACGGTGGCGGCCATCACCAGGTTGCGCCGGCGCTTGCTGCGCTGGCGCCGGGCCCTCACCTGGGATTCGGGTTCCTCCTGGTACAGGTGCGCGGCCGCAACCGGCGCGCTGATCCCGGCGGCCGGATCCCCGGCCGGCTGCGCCTCGTCCTGGCGCACGTGGTGCCCGTGGTGGGGGGTCTGCCACGGCGCCGGCTCGGCGGCGTCGAACTGGGTGGTGTTCGCCGCGGCCAGGGCCAGCTCGTCGGCGGAGGTGTGTTCGTTGCTCAGGGCGGGGGCGGGCAGGGAGGCGCCGATGATTTCCGGCTGCCCCGGGGTCGGCAGCCCGCCGGGGGCGCCGTCCAGGAACCGCTGGTGCAGTTCCTGGCGTGCCTGGCGTTGTGCTTCCCGTCGAGATTCGTCTCGCATTGGGCTCTCTCCTGCGTCGGATGGGGGCTGGGGCATCAGCGGATGACGACCCGGCTGGCCTGGATGGGCACCTGGTTGTGCTTGCGGTCCAGGACCTGTTGCAGTATTTCCACGGCGGCCGCCTGGTCCACCACCTCGCGGTGGCTGCGGGACTTGCGTCCGGCCTCATGCAGCGCCCGGTGCGCGCTGACCGTGCTCAGCCGTTCGTCGATCAGCCACACGCCGAGCTCGATCCCCGCCTCGTGGGCCTCCTCGGCCAGCGAGATGGCGTAGTCACGGGCCATTTTCGTGGATTCGGTGGCGTTGCCGGACAGCGACTTCGGCTCCCCAATGTACACGTCGGTAACTTGGCGATCAAGCACCATTTTCAGCAGGATCCGCCGGTCCGAGTTCTTCTTCACATCCCGGCGCAGCGTGGACACCGGCAGCGCCAGCCCGGAATCGGCCTGGGCGACGGCCACCCCCACCCGGGCCGCGCCCACGTCCACGCCCAGCAGCGCGCCGGGGCAGGCCCCCGCCGGTTTCTCGGCGGGGGCCTGCTGACCGGCGGCGTGCCCCGGCTCGGGCACCTGGTGCGGATCAGGCATTGGCCACGGCCGAACGGATCGCCTCCAGGGCCGGGCCGATCTTCGACGCGTCCTTGCCCCCGCCCTGGGCCATGTCGTCCTTGCCGCCGCCACCGCCGCCAAGCACCCCGGTCGCGGTGCGCACCTGCGCGCCGGCCTTGTGCCCGGCCGCGCGGGCGGCCTTATTCGTGGCGGCCAGCACCAGCGGGCGTCCGCCGGCCACGCCGATCAGCACGATCACCGCCGGCTCGCTGCCCAGCTTGCCGCGCAGATCCAGGGCCAGGGTGCGCAGCGCATCGGCCGAATCCACGGCGCCGGCGTCGTGGGCCAGCAGCTTCACGCCGCCCACCTGCTGCACCGAGTCCAGCAGCCCCTGGGCCTGGGCCAGCAGCGCGGCGGCCTTCAGCTCGGAGATCTGCTTCTCGGCGGCCTTCAACTTCGCCACGGTCTCGTTCACGCGCTCGGTGACCTGCCCGGAGGGCACCTTGAACATCGTGGACAGCTCGTTGACCAGGGCGCGCTCGGCGGCCCCGTGCTTGAACGCCTCCATGCCCACCAGTGCCTCGACGCGGCGGTTGCCCGAACCGACCGAGGCCTCCGAAAGCAGGGTCAGCTGCCCGATGGTGGCGGTGGAGCCCACGTGGGTGCCGCCGCACAGTTCGCGCGACCAGTCCCCGTTCATCTCCACCACGCGCACCTGGTTGCCGTACTTCTCCCCGAACAGCCCGATCGCGCCGCGGGCCTTGGCCTCGGACAGGGCCATCTCGTTGGTGATCACGTTGTGGTTGGCCAGGATCGCCAGGTTCACCACTTCCTCGATCTCCAGGCGGGCCTCGGCCGAAAGCTGCTCGGCCCAGGAGAAGTCAAAGCGCAGGTAGCCGGCCTTGTTGAATGACCCGGCCTGGGTGGCTTCCTGGCCCAGCAGCTGGCGCAGCGCGGCGTGCACCAGGTGGGTGGCCGAGTGGGCCTGCTCCCCGGAGTGGCGGCGGATCGCATCGACCTGGGTGCGCACCAGCGCCTCGGCCGGCAGCTCGCCCTCGCGCACCACGGCCTTGTGCACGTTCAGGCCCTTGAGCGGGGCCTGCACGTCGGTGACCTCCAGCACGAAGCCGTCACCGGTGATCAGCCCCACGTCCCCGGCCTGGCCGCCGGCCTCGGCGTAGAACGGGGTCTCATCGAGCACCAGGTCGATCTGCTGGCCCTGCTCGGCGAACGGCACCAGCTGCCCGTCGCGCACGATCCCGCGGATCTTGGATTCACCCTCCAGGGTGTCGTAGCCGGTGAAGTGCACCGAACCGGCCTCGGCCAGCTTGTTGTACAGCGACAAATCCGCGTGCCCGGACTTCTTGGCCTTCGCGTCCTTCTGCGCGCGGGTGCGCTGTTCGCTCATCAGCTCGCGGAAACGGGACTCGTCCACGGCCAGCCCGGCCTCGGAGGCGATCTCCAGGGTCAGGTCGATCGGGAAGCCGTAAGTGTCGTGCAGCGCGAACGCCTCGTCCCCGGACAGGTTGGCGCCCTCGGCCTTGGCGTGGGCCAGGGCCTCATCCAGCCGGGTGGTGCCCGAGGCGATGGTGCGGCGGAAGGCGCGCTCCTCGGCGTAGGCGATCCGGGCGATGCGCTCGAAGTCGGCCTCCACCTCCGGGTAGACGCCCTTCATCGCGTCGCGGGAGACCGGCAGCAGCTGGGGCAGCACCTCGGATTCGACGCCCATCAGGCGCATGGCGCGCACGGCGCGGCGGATCAGGCGGCGCAGCACGTAGCCGCGGCCCTCGTTGCCGGGGGTGACCCCGTCGGAGATCAGCATCAGGGCGCTGCGGATGTGGTCGGCGATCATGCGCAGGCGCACGTCGTTGGCGTGGTTCGGGTCCGCCGGGTCCTCGGTGGAGGTGTAGCGCACCTGGGCCAGGGCGGCGGCGCGGTCCAGCACCGGGCGCACCTGGTCGGTCTCGTACATGTTCTCCACGCCCTGCAGGATCATCGCCAGGCGCTCCAGGCCCAGCCCGGTGTCGATGTTGCGCTTGGGCAGCTCACCGGCCACGTCGAAGTCGGTCTTCGAGCGCACCGCCGAAAGCCGGTACTGCATGAACACCAGGTTCCAGATCTCGATGTACCGGGTCTCGTCGACCGCCGGGCCGCCCTCCATGCCGTATTCGGGGCCGCGGTCGTAGTAGATCTCCGAGCAGGGGCCGCCGGGGCCGGGCTGGCCGGTGTTCCAGTAGTTGTCTTCCTTGCCGGTGCCCACGACCCGCTCGCGCGGCAGGCCGATCTTCTCTTCCCAGATGCGCCGGGCTTCCTCGTCGCGCTCTTCGCCGTCCTCGTAGACGGTGACCCACAGCCGCTGCGGGTCCAGCCCGTAGCCGCCCTCGGCGACCGGGTTGGTCAGCAGCTCCCAGGCGAAGGTGATCGCCTCTTCCTTGAAGTAGTCCCCGAAGGAGAAGTTGCCGCACATCTGGAAGAAGGTGCCGTGGCGCACGGTCTTGCCGACCTCTTCGATGTCCGCGGTGCGGATGCACTTCTGCACGGAAGTGGCCCGGCTGTAGGGCGGTTCCTCCACGGCGGTCAGGTAGGGGATGAACGGGACCATGCCGGCCACCGTGAACAGCAGTGACGGGTCGGTGGAGACCAGCGAGGCGCTGGGAACCGCGGTGTGACCCTTCGAAACGAAAAAGTCGATCCAGCGGCGGGCAATTTCCTGCGTTTTCATCGTGCTGAGGACGATCCCTTCATAGTGTTCTCTTCCACGCCCAACGCGGAGCGCAGTTCCTGTTCGCGGCTGTGCATGCCCTCACGGAAGGCGGCGGCCACATCCGCGATGTTGTCGGCGTACCTGCCCACCTGCCGGTTCAGCGCGCTGCCGGAGGAGATATCGGTGTACTTCCGGGTGGCCAGGATGCCCACGCCGACACCAATGGCGACCCACATCAGCTTCTTCATGCCTGACTCCTAACGGCTGCGGCGGCCGGTGCCGCGCGGCTTGGTGTTCATCGCGGCCTTCACCCCGGAGGTGAAGGCGGCGACCTTGATCAGCGGCTTGCCCAGGGTGGCGGCCGCCAGCGAGGACAGCGCCGAGGCGTTCGCGGTGGCGTCCGAAACGTTGGAGGTGATCGCGTCGACCTTCTTCAGCTGGTCGTTCGTGGTGGCCACGGTGTTGGCCACTTCCCCGATCAGCGGGGTGGTGCCGTCGGACAGGTCCTTGATCGAGTCGCGCAGCTCATCGAAAACCTTTCCCAACTTGATGATGGGGACCGCCAGCAACGCCACCAGGATGGCGAAGACGCCGGCGGCGATGAGACCTGCAATATCCGAACCCGACATGAGCTTCCTCTTCTGCTGTTGTTCTTCGGTGCCAGTCCACCTTATCGAACCGATTGGCCGAACAGGTAGTTAAGGACCGATGGCCCGCAACCGTGGACGGTTGCGGGCCATCGGCGCACACGTGGCGGGTGGCCTAGCGTGCGTAGTACTCGACCACGAGGTTCTCTTCGCAGGTCACCGGGATCTCCGAGCGCTCGGGCAGGCGCACGTAGGTGGCCTGCAGCGATTCCAGCTTCACGTCCAGGTAGCCCGGAACGGCCGGCAGCACCTGTGCGTGCTCGCCAGCGGCGGCCATCTGGAACGGAACCATCTTCTCGCTCTTCTCGTGAACGTGGATCACCTGACCCGGCTTCACCTTGAACGAGGGGCGGTCCACACGCTGGCCGTTGACCATGATGTGGCGGTGCACGACCAGCTGGCGGGCCTGCTGGATGGTGCGGGCGAAGCCGGCACGCAGCACCAGGGCGTCCAGGCGGGACTCGAGCAGGGCCAGCAGGTTGCCGCCGGTCTCCCCGCCAAGGCGCTTGGCTTCCTTGAAGGCGTTGAGCATCTGGACTTCGCGGATGCCGTACTGGGCGCGCAGACGCTGCTTCTCGCGCAGACGCACTGCGTAGTCGCTGTCCTGCTTCTTGCGGGCACGACCATGCTGACCGGGGCCGTACGGACGGCGCTCCATGTACTTCTCAGCCTTCGGGGTCAGTGCAATGCCAAGTGCGCGCGACAGGCGCACGGTACGGCGGGCACGGGCGTTAGCCATAAATGTGTCCTCTTCTGTTTAGCGACGGATGGTAACTGGCCTCCAGGGTGGAGAGTGGTGGGGCGTCGCATCCCGGTGAGCACTGCAACCACGCCCGAGGGCGCGGCTTGCCAGCCAAGGATCAAGTTTACACCCTTCACCCCGGCCCGTGGGCCTCGCGGCGGATCGGGCCGGCGGGGTGTAAGCAAGCTCGCATCCGAGCGCGGTCGGGACGCGGGTGGACTGCGGACCCGGGGGTCGGCGGGCTCCGGGCCGGTTCAGCGCTTGCCGCGGATGATCGCCCGCAGCCGGGCCAGCCGGTCGGCGATCGGCTTCTCCGCGCCGTTGGCGGTGGGTGTGTAGTAGTTCACCCCGGCCAAGTCATCGGGGGCGTACTGCTGGGTGGCGATCGAATGCGGGGCGTCGTGGGAGTAGATGTAACCCACGCCGTGCCCCAGCGCCTTGGCCCCCGGGTAGTGGGCGTCGCGCAGGTGGTCGGGCACCTTCGCGCCCTTGCCGGCCTGCACGTCGGCCAGCGCCTGGTTGATGGCCAGGTAGGAGGCGTTGGACTTCGGTGCGGTGGCCAGGTGCACGGTCGCCTGCCCGAGCATGATCCGCGCCTCGGGCATCCCGGTCAGCTGCACCGACTGGGCGGCGGCCACCGCCAGCGGCAGCGCGGTGGGATCGGCCATCCCGATGTCCTCGCTGGCGCTGATCATCAGCCGCCGGGCGATGAAGCGCGGGTCCTCCCCCGCATGCAGCATCCGGGCCAGGTAGTGCAGCGCCGCGTCCACGTCCGAGCCGCGGATCGACTTGATGAACGCGCTGATGATGTCGTAGTGCTGGTCCCCGTCCCGGTCGTAGCGGGCCACCGCCTGGTCCATGGCCAGGTGCACGTGCCCCTCCTCGATCACCACCGGCGGCCGCGGGTTTGGCCCGGCCGCGTTCCAGGCCACCGCGGCGGCCGCCTCCAGCACGGTCAGCGCGCGGCGGGCATCGCCCTGGGCCAGGCGCACGATCGTCTCCCGCTGCTCATCGGGCAGCGCCACCTCATCGTTGAACCCGCGTTCATCGGCCACCGCGCGGGTGAGCAGGGCGGTGATGTCCCCTTCCTCCAGCGGACGCAGGGTCAGCAGCAGCGAGCGCGAAAGCAGCGGGGAAATGACCGAGAACGACGGGTTTTCGGTGGTCGCGGCCACCAGCACCACCTGGCGGTTCTCCACCCCGGGCAGCAGCGCATCCTGCTGGGCCTTGTTGAAGCGGTGGATCTCATCGAGGAACAGGACCGTGGTCATCCCGCGCAGGTCCCGGTCGTCCTTGGCCTGCTCCATCACCCGGCGCACATCCTTCACCCCGGCGGTGATCGCCGAAAGCTCCACGAACTTGCGGTCCGTGGCCCGGGCGATCACGTGCGCGATGGTGGTCTTGCCGATCCCCGGCGGGCCGTAGAGGATCACGCTGGCCGGACCGGAGGGCCCGGTGGACGGGGACTCGGCCAGCTGGCGCAGCGGGGAGCCGGGACCGAGCAGGTGCTGCTGGCCGACCAGCTCATCAAGGGTGCGCGGGCGCATCCGCACCGCCAGTGGGGGCCGCGGGCGTTTGACCGGTTCATCGTTCAGCCCATCGAGCAAATCGTTCACCACTCCACCCTACCGATACTCTGGTAGGGGCAGCCACCGGGGCCCACCCGCCCCGGCCGCCGCGGATCACCCGCGCGGCCTGCCCGCAGCTCAGCCGCGGAATCAGCGGTGGAACCAGCCGCCAGAAGCAATACCAAGCGAAGGGACAGTATGCGCGCCGTTGTGCAAGTAGCCAGCCAGGCCAAGGTCGAGGTGGAGGGGACGGTGGTCGGTGAACTGGGCGCCCCGGGACTGGTGGTGCTGCTGGGCATCACCCACGAGGACGACCAGGTCACCGCGCGCAAGGTCGCCGAGAAAATTTACCGGCTGCGCATCCTGGAGGGGGAAACCAGCGCCGAATCCCAGAACGCGCCGCTGCTGGTGATCAGCCAGTTCACGCTCTACGGCTCGGTGCGCAAGGGCCGGCGCCCATCCTGGACGCAGGCCGCCGGCGGGGCGCACAGCGAACCGCTGTACAACTACTTCGTCTCCTACCTGCGCGAGCTGGGCGCAGAGATCGCCACCGGGCGCTTCGGGGCGATGATGGAGGTTTCGCTGACCAACTCCGGTCCGGTGACCCTGCTGGTGGATTCGGCCGACCTGCCCTAACCTCCGGCTCCCGGCACTGCCCGGGCCATGTCCAGGCCTTGTCCGTGCAGCGCTGCACGGACCGTGCGGGGCCAGGCCTGCTCGACCGACTCCAGAGGTCGGGCTCGTGTGGGCGGGTACCCAGGAACGGACTCATGGGACGGGCACTCGTGGGTGGGTAGGCGGGGGACCCCACAAATAGTTATCCACAATTTTCAGGCCGCCACCCCACAGCGTGCCCGCAGCGGGCACGCTGGGAGGCATGAACACGCAATCACTGGCCACGGCGCTTGCCACGCTGCGCCGCGCCTCCACCGAGCTGGGCAGCCGGCTCTCGGCAGGCATGATCCTGGAACTGGGTCGCCTGTGCCTTGCGCTGTTCACCGCCCTGGGCCGTCTGGTGCACTGCCACCACGATCCGCGCCTGGTGCTGGCCCACGCCAAGCTCGTTGAACAGTTCGCCTGGCTGATCCACGGCGAGCAGCTGGAAGTGGCGCTGGACGCCGAACTGGCCGGCGCGCACTCGCTGACTTTGCAGGAGTACGACGCCCTGGCCGCGGGCACCACCAACTTCCAGTCCCCGGCCCAACGGGTGCGCGGGCGCACCTGCTACAAGGACACCGCGAACCTGCTGGCCGCGTGGCTGAACATCGACTATCACGAGGCGGCCGGACGCATCGCCGACGCCCACCGGCTGGTGGGGCGGCGGACCATGGAGGGCACCCGCTGCAATCCGCGCTTCGAACGGCTGGCCGGGGTGTACCGCGACCCATCGATCGACCGGCGGCAGGTGGCGCAGGCAGCCCGCGCCCTGGACAGGCTTGAGGCCCCGGATGAAATCTTCAACGGGGTGGATACCGCACTGACCGCCACCGCCCAGGACGGGCTGCTGCTGGAGGAGCACGCGGCCGCGATCCTGCGCGCTGAGGAGCAGCGCACCGCGAAGAAGAAGCTCGGCGCCCTGGTCACCGAGTACCGGGAAGCCAACGGGGAGAACATCCCGCCGGAGCTGGGCCTGTTTGTGCGGCCCACCCGCCACGGGGTGCAGGAGTTTGTGATCCGCGCCGTGGGAGCGGACGCCGAACGCATTCGCTCGCTGATCGCGCAGGCCGATAACTGGCGTACCCAGGCCGGAACCGCGGCCCGTATCGCCGCCGACGGCGCCGCCGCGCAGGCCAGCGGCACCGGTTCGGCCAAGGACCGGGGCACGACGGGGAAGGAACTGGATTCCGGCAACCAGCCGGCACCATCGGCCCCCGCTGGCCCCAGCGAGGCGAAAGGCAGGGCAGCATCCCCGGCGGCCACACCAACCAATGGGATAGCCGGAGCGGACGGGGCAGCGGATCCGACTCCCCTGGTCCCGGATCCGGACTGGCTGCGCACCGACCAGCCACCGCCGCAGTGGGCCGTTGAGCCCGACGCCGGTCCCCCAGCAGCAAGCGATCCGGCTCAAGCTCCCCCGGCACCGGCAGCAGCCCACACACCAGAACCGGACTTCACGGCGCCGGAGGTCAGCGCCGCACGTCGCCGACTGAACGCCCTGGTGGCCCTGCTGTCGCAAAGCATGGACGGAACCGGCAAGACCAAGACCGTCACCCCCGAAGTGGTGGTGCACCTGGACTATGACAGCCTGCTGAATCTGGCTCAAGCCAAGGGCGTCACCGCCCACGGCCAGCGGATCGGGGCCACGAAACTGCGCCTCCTGTTGTGCCAGGCACGCCTGATCCCGATGATGTTCAACTCCCTGGGGCAGGTGCTGGACGTTGGCAGATCCCAAAGGCTGTACAACACGGTGCAGCGCAAGATCATCATCGCCAGGGACGGGGGCTGCATTGTGCCCGGATGCACGGTGCCCCCGGAACTGGTGGAGGCCCACCACTACGAAGACGGGGGCTGGGCCGGAGGCTGTCCGACCAGTGTGGACAAGGGCGCCGGCGCCTGCAAGGGACACCACGCCGATGTGCATGCCGGATTGTTCAAGATCATCCGGTACAAGGGACTGCCCCATGTGCTGTATCCCAAGCACATCGACCCATTGCAGATTCCGCGGCGCAACACCTATTGGAAGGCTGCCTAAGCCGGCGTTCACCGTCCCCCCGGGCCGGTCACCAAGCCCCGCGCATCAGGCATCTATGGACCGGCCAGCCGCTCAGCCCGGCTGCCCCTGTTCCTGCGCACGGTGTGCCTCTGGTACCTGCACCGCGACGATGCGGGTCAGGCGGTCGAAGGCCAGCAGGTAGTGCGCCAGCGCTTCGCGTCCCCGGGAGGTCAGCTCGTAGACCTTGCGGCCGGGCCCACCGCTGCCTTCCTCCCAGGAAGCCGCAACCTCCCCGCGCTCCTCGAGCTTGGCCAACGCCGGATACAGGGTGGCCCCCTTGACCGGATCCAGGCCACGCTGCTGCAGCGCCTTGCCCAGCGCGTAGCCGTGGCGTCGGCCCTGCTGCAGCTCGCTCAGCAGCAGCAGGGGCAGGACAGCGCGTTGCCAGGAGCCCGGCAGCTCGGGGCGCGCCTCAGTCATCGTGCCCGCCCAGTGCTCGTTCCCGGGCGGCAGCGTCCTGGCGTCGCCGCCTCGCAATGCTGGCAATGGCCTGCTGGCGGCGGTGCGGCATCAGGTCGCGCAGCATCAGGATCAACAGCATCAGCCAGGCGGCGCTCATGACCCAGGCGCCAAAGCCGGGCCCCTCATCGAACCACGTGGTGAGGATGATCCAGCCGTAGAACACCAGCGTCACGGTCAGCGCCAGGCTGCGCAGCCGCAGCTGCCGCACGATCGAGGACCGGCAGGTGGCTGCCAGGATCGTAGCGTAGCCGGCGACCGGCCCAAATTCCCGTCGCGCGCCGCCCTCGGCACGCCTGCTCAGTGGCGGCTCGCCCTTACCCTCGGCATCCTGCTGCTTCAGGTGGGCGCGCAGCTGCGCCACTTCGGCGCGTGCCTGGGCGCGGGTGAAGAGGTAGCGTCCGCGCAGGATTCGCTCCAGGGCGGTGAACCACTGCTCGTCGCCGAGCACCGGATCGTCCTGCGCCGCCGGTTCGCGCCGC
>NZ_JAVGCZ010000089.1:0-11771 GCF_052928425.1 Glutamicibacter sp. BSL13 | reverse complement strand
CGCGCCAGCCCGGTATGCCGGGCGACCTCGGTCGTGGTGATGCCCTGCGGCATGGCCCCGCTGACCGTGCGCAGCACCGCGGCCAGCCGTCCGACCACTTGGGCGCCTGCGGGAGTGGGAGTCATGATCACATTATGGACGAGCCGCGTCCACGGCGCTGCCGTGTGACGTGCCGCTTGACTTCGCTAAGCGGCGCGTTTCCCATCAGGCGGACCATGCGGCCCGGCACCGGTTGGATGGTGCGCGCCCGGCTTTCGGCGGCTCGCGCAGGCCAGTCAAAGCGGTGGCCACTTCGGTAAAGACGGCGGTCCGCACCGGTCCCCACGCCCGGGCAACTGCGTCACTATCCAAGACGCGAAGGCGCCGGAACCGCCGCCGGCCGGCACCCGCTGGCACCCGTAGGCCGGGGCCGCTGGTAGTTCGCTGGGCGCGGCGGGACGGCGGGCACCGATTCGGTAGCCTGAGCGCGAAATGCTCGGGGCAAGGAGGTGGGACGGTGGCGCGTGGTTCCGTTCGCCGCAGGCGCGGTCGTCTGCAGATTTCGCGGCAGCTGCGGCGCGGGGAGTTCGTGTATCTGCAACGCGGGGAGCAAATCACCGATCCCGAGGAGCTGGAACGCATCAAGGCCCTGGTCATTCCGCCGGCCTGGCATGACGTGCAGATCTCCGCTTCCCCCAGCGCCAAGGTGCTGGCCCGCGGGGTCGATGACGCCGGACGGCGCCAGGCGATCTACCACCCCTCGTTTCGGCGCCGCCGCGAAGAGGAGAAGTTCGCCAAGCTCAGTGAGTTCGGCCAAGCCCTGCCGGCGCTGCGCAAACAGGTGGCGGCGGACATGGAGCGGCGCGGAACCAGCCGCGAGAAGGTGGTAGCCTGCGTGATCAAGGTGCTGGACAAGGGGTACCTGCGCATCGGCACCCCGAAATATGCCCGGCAATATCGCTCCTATGGGGCAACCACGCTGCGCCGGCGGCATACCCGCATCAAGGGAACCAGCGTTACCTTTGATTTCAACGGCAAGAGCGGACAGCACCAGACGGTGACGATCGAGGACGCGCAGATGGCCCGCTTCGTGAAGAAGCTGCGGGAGATGCCCGGCTATGAAGTCTTCCGCTTCACCGATGATGAGGGACAACTGTGTTCGGTGCGCAGTGAGCATGTCAATGAATACCTGCATACGAACATGGGCAGCCAGTTCACCGCGAAGGACTTTCGCACCTGGGGCGGAACGCTGACGGCCTTCGCCTCCCTGCTGGACGCCGAGGTTGACGGCGCCAGCCCGCAACGGGAGCTGACGCGTGCTGAACGCGAGGCGGTGAAGCAGGCCGCCTCGGTGCTGGGCAACACCCAGTCCACGGCGCGCAAGGCCTACATCGCCCCGCGGGTGCTGAAGCTGGCCGGGGACCCCGAGAAACTCGAGGACCTGCGCGGTGAGCGCAAGCGCCGGCGCGCGCGCAAGTACCTGAGCGTCGATGAGCAGTGCCTGCTGCAGCTGCTGGAAGAAGACAGCGCATAGATTGCCCCCTCAGACTGTTCATATTGTGGACGATAGTTCCTCTTTTCCTCATCCATCGAGCACTTGAACTCAGTTTATTGAGGCGTTCCGCCGTCTTGGCTAGGTTCGTTGGTAATGACGAGCGCTTCCACAAGGTGGACGTAGGAGGAAACCATGGCAAGCAAATTCCGGCAGGACGCCGCAGCAGCCTTGGCCGAGGTCGTCCAGGACGGGATGACCATCGCCGTCGGCGGCTTCGGTCTGAGCGGGATACCCACCCGGTTGATCACGGCACTGCGCGATTCCGGGGCGAAGAACCTGACCATCGTGTCGAACAATATGGGGGTAGACGGCAAAGGCCTGGGCCTATTGATCGAAAATCAGCAGGTCGCCAAGGTCATGGCCTCCTACGTGGGTGAAAACAAGCTGTTCGCCCAGCAGTTCCTTTCCGGCGAGCTCGAGGTGGAGTTCGTTCCCCAGGGCACCCTTGCCGAACGGCTGCGCGCCGGGGGTGCCGGGATCCCGGCGTTCTACACGCCCACCGGTGTGGGCACCCCGGTGGCAGAGGGGAAACCGGTCATGGAGTTCGACGGCAAGCCGGCCATCCTCGAACGTGGAATCGTTGCCGACATCGCCCTGGTGCGCGCCCACAAGGCGGATGCGGAAGGCAACCTGCGGTACCGGATGACCGCACGGAACTTCAACCCGCTGGCCGCCATGGCCGGGCGGTACACGTTCGCCGAGGCCGAGCACATCGAGCAGGACTACCTGGATCCGCAGCTGGTGGACACCCCGGGGATCTTCGTGCAGTGCCTGGTCGAGGCGGACCAGACCAAGGACATCGAACAGCGCACCGTGCGGGTGCGGCAGGAGGCATGAGCATGTGGACCAGGGATGAGATGGCAGCCATCGCCGCCAGCGAGCTGGTGGACGGGCAGTACGTCAACCTGGGGATCGGCATCCCCACACTGGTGGCCAATAACCTGCCCGAAGGCGTGTCGGTTAAGCTGCAAAGCGAAAACGGCCTGCTGGGCATGGGACCTTTCCCCTACGCGGGTGAGGAGGATGCGGACCTGATCAACGCCGGCAAGCAGACCGTCACCGTGCTGCCCGGCGGCAGCTTCTTCGACTCCGCCACCAGCTTTGGAATGATCCGCGGCGGCCACGTGCAGACCGCCATCCTCGGCGCACTGCAGGTGGCGGGCAACGGGGACCTGGCGAACTGGACCATTCCCGGCAAGCTGGTCAAGGGCATGGGCGGGGCCATGGACCTGGTGGCCGGCACCCCGCGGGTCATCGTGATCACCGACCACGTGGCCAAGGACGGCACCCCGAAGATCGTGGAACATTGCGACCTGCCGCTGACCGGCGTCGGCGTGGTGGACCGGATCATTACCGATCGCGCCGTATTCGACATCGAAGACGGGCGGCTGATCCTGCGCCGCCTGGCAGAGGGCGAAAGCCCGGAATCAATCAAAGACATCACCGCAGCAAAGTTCAGCATCGACCTTGAGGAGTCACAGGCAGCATGAGTGTAAAGATCGCCGGATACGCCCGCACCCCCTTCATGCGCTTCAACGGCGCACTGGCCGGCGTTGAGGCCACCGAGCTGGGGGCGCACGCGGCCAAGGCGGCCCTGGAACGCGCCGGGGTTCCGGCCGAAAAGGTTCAGTACGTGATCGCCGGCCAGGTGCTGCAGGCCGCGGCCGGGCAGAACCCGGCCCGGCAGAGCGCGGTCGGGGCGGGGATTGGCCTGGACGTCCCGGCCATCACGCTGAACGCGGTATGTCTTTCGGGCACCGAGGCCGTCGTGGCGGCCACCCGGATGATCAACGCCGGGGAGGCCAACATCGTCCTGGCCATTGGGCAGGAATCAATGTCATTGGCACCCCACGCACAACGCGCGCGGGCCGGCACCAAGTACGGGGCCATCGAAATGGTCGACACCCTGGAGTTCGACGGGCTGACCGACGCGTTTGAACGTCGTTCCATGGGCGCCTCCACCGAGGAGCACAACCAGAAGCTCGGGATGACCCGTGAAGCGCAGGACACCCTGGCCGCCGCCTCCCACCAGCGGGCCGCGGCCTCCGCCGAATTCCTGGCCGAGGAAATTGCGCCGTTGACCATCACCACCCGTAAGGGGCAAAGCGAACACGCCGCCGATGACGGGGTGCGCCCGGACACCACGGCACAGTCCCTGGGCAAGCTGCGCCCCGCCTTCGCCAAGGAAGGAACGATCACCGCCGGGAACTCCTCGCAGATCACCGACGGCGCGGCGGCCCTGGTGCTGGTCAGCGACAGGGCCGTAACCGAGCTCGGCTTGAAGCCGATCGCCGAGATCCTCTCCCACGCCTTCGTGGCGGGCCCGGACCGCACCCTGCACGAGCAGCCGTCCAACGCCATCCAGGCCGCGCTGCAGCGCACCGACTACACGACCGCAGATCTGCAGGCCGTGGAAATCAACGAGGCCTTCGCCGCAGTGGGGGTACGCTCCACCGAGCAGCTGGGACTGAGCGAGCAGATCGTGAACCGCCATGGCGGGGCGATTGCGCTGGGCCATCCGATTGGCGCCTCCGGCGCGCGGATCATCGGTACCCTGGCCCGCCAACTGCAGCAG
The DNA here is from genome assembly GCF_052928425.1 of Glutamicibacter sp. BSL13. NCBI lineage: Bacteria > Bacillati > Actinomycetota > Actinomycetes > Micrococcales > Micrococcaceae > Glutamicibacter > Glutamicibacter sp. BSL13. The sequence continues at coordinate 7,662 of NZ_JAVGCZ010000089.1, read as the reverse complement.
CAGGGCGCCGGAGCCATCGGTGCCGCTGGAATCTGCGGCGGCGGCGGTCAGGGCAGCGCGGTGGTGCTGCGCGCGGTGTAGCCGGAGCACACACCTCTACAAGCCGTTCCATGCTGTACGCATCTTCACGCCGTGGATGCGTACAGCTGTGTGCTTCCTGACTCATTCCAGACTCTTCCCATTAACCCCTGCGCTTTCGCTACAGTGCATCTCAATCCAGGTCCTTCTTGAAGGAGATGAAATGTCCAGCGTCAAGCATGATGTTGTGGTTATCGGCGGCGGAAACGCCGGCATTTCAGTTGCGGCGAGGATGTTGCGCAAAGGCAAGCTGGATGTCGCGATTGTCGAACCCCGCGACCAGCACTTCTTTCAGCCCTTGTTCTCCCACATTGCCGCTGGTGCCGCAAAGATGAACGAGGCGGTCCGCCCCCAGCATTCTGTAATGCCCAAGCAGGCGCGGTGGATTCAGAACCGAGTCACCCATGTTCAGCCCGAGGAAAACACGGTGCTGCTGGCAGATGGAACGCAGGTTGAATATAAGCAACTTATAGTCTGTCCCGGGCTGCAGTTGGACTTCAACGCCATCCCGGGACTTCCTCAGGCCATGGATGGAGTGACGGGCAGCTCGGACTATGATCCTGCACTCGTCACCCGAACCTGGTCAATGATTGAGGGGTTGTCCAAGGGCACCGCGGTATTTGTGCAACCGCCCGGGCCCGCCAAATGTGCGGGTGCCGCCCAGAAGGTGGCCTACATGGCCTGCGATTATTGGCGTTCTGCCGGGCGTCTGGCGGACATTGAAGTACACCTGGTGGTTCCCTCCCCCACAGTATTCGGCATGCCTGATGTGGACGCCGAGCTCAACCGAAAAATCCGTGAGTACGGCATTGAACTGCACACCTCAAGTACCCTGGAGTCGGTCAATGCAGAAACACGTTCCGTGAACCTGGACGCCGGAGCGGAAAAGGTGACCCTTTCCTATGACCTTCTCCATGTAGTGCCGCCCCAGTCAGCCCCCGACTGGCTGAAAGCTACTGACCTTCCCCGTGCGGAAACTTATGGGGGATTCGTCGATGTCGATGATCAACATTTGCGCCATCGCAGGTATCGGAACGTCTGGTCGCTAGGGGACGCCGCCGGCAGCTCGAACTCGAAGTCCGGCGGAGCGTTGCGCAAGCAGACAAAAGTCGTCGCACTGAACGTGCTGGACGTCTTGGCCGGCAAGGAACCGCGCCATTCGTACAACGGGTATTCGGTGTGCCCCTTTACATTGAGCCGGGGAACAGCATTCTTTGCCGAGTTCGATCAACAGTACCGGCCCATGAAGTCCTACCCGGTATTGAAAATGGCCAAGGAACGACGCTGGCAGTGGGTCATGGACCGGTGGATTTTTCCCCAGATCTATTGGCACATGATCCTCAAGGGTCGCGCGTAGCCTCCCGACGAAGGCGCAGCGCGATCAAGGCGAGAGTTGTTCGTAGTCCAACAGCCATCTGCCGTGAACGTCCTGGCACTCGGGCTTCGTTTACTGCTGGACGAACTCGTGCAGGCGATCGGTATTCAGTTCCAGGATCTGCCCGTTGAGCACGTGGGGGTGCGGGGTGTCAGAAAGCGCGCCGAGCACCAGCCGGATCAGGGTCCCGTGGCAGACAATCACCACACGGGAGTCGCTGTTCTCTGCAACCAGCTTGCGCAGGGCACGCACGGCCCGGACCACAACCTCATCCTCGGGTTCGGTCTGCGCCATCAGCTCTTCAAGTTCGGCGGCACTGAGCCCATCGGTGCTGCGGCCTTCGGCAGCACGGTAGTCGCGCTCCACCAGGTCATCGACCTCCAGGATCCGCCAAATGCCCAGGTAGTCGGCGATGATTTGGGCGGTCTGATGCGCGCGGACCAGCGGGGAACACACAACCAGGTCCCAGGGGCCTTCCTTGGACAGCTCTACCCCTGCGCGTTCGGCCTGTTGTCGCCCGGTCGAATTCAACGGTACGTCGCTGCGGCCCTGCAGCCGGTTGGCCACATTCCAGGCGGTTTCGCCGTGTCGAACCAGAACCCAGCGTTCCTCAACCGGCTCGTGTTCCTCGCTCATGCTGTCTCCTGCCTTTGTCCCAGACGGGCCGGCAAACGATGCCGGTCAACGTCACTACTGCGTTCTGCGGACGGCCGGCAGGCCGTCGCGTCCGCGACTGAAGCGGGTCTGGTCCCGTGGACCAGGCCCGTCTCCTATGGTGATTTGACCATATCGGCTTTGCCGAGACTAGCGGTAGCTCGTGTCACCGCTCTTTCAGGAACCTTCCACCGACGCCTGCTCCCAATGCCGCAACAGTATGCCGCTGAGGATGAGACGCCGCAACGATGTCTGCTTGCGCTAGATCAGGCGGGAACAGGAGCGGCCCTGAAATCTCAACGACCACCGCGCGCCGCACGCACTGTTTGATTCACGTGTTCAGGGTACTTAGTAGTGATACCGCGCCTGCAAGATCGTCACTGCGCGGTCATCAGCAATATAGGCGAGCCGATTGGCTGCATCGATGCGCCGCGACCATGCGCCAGCCAAGGCATGTTTTAGGGCTTCGGGTTTGCCGATCCCTTCAGAGGGATCATCGCCCAGGATGTCTTCGATCAGCGCGTTGATGCGCTTGAGCGTTTTTCTGTCTTGGGTTTGCCAGTAGAGATAGTCTTCCCATCCCGCTTCAGTCCATGCGAGCACTCTGTCGCTCATGGGTCAATGAGCCCATGCTCAGTTGAGTTTCCTTCCTGCGCTGATTTAAACGCTTCAAGCAGGCGCAGTGCGTTCTTGGGAGACCTCAGCAAGTAGCTTGTCTCAACCAAAGCGTCATATTCGTCTTTCGACATCAGGATCGCCGAGCCCCGCTTGGACACAATCTCAACTTCCGTTTGGTCAAGATTGACCTTCTCAACCAACCCAAACAAATCACGACGCGCTTCACTCGCTGTTATCGCCACAACCCCTCCTAGTCGTACCAGGTGTGGTACCACTCTGGGATCGCTTGGACAGCTCTAAGAGCAGACATTTCTTGGGCAAAGTGTTGGTACGCCGGCGCGAAGCACCTTTGCCCTGCACCGGCTCCAGCCGTCGTGGTGCGTAGTCTCACGGCGCGCAGCCGGTCAACGGACTACTCTTAAGGGGAGAAATCTTTCCCCGCATTTGTAGGAGCCCTTCCATGACCGGCAGCAAAGTTGTTTCCTTCGGCCACTACCAGCCCGATCGGATCGTGCCGAACTCCGAGCTGGAAAAGCTGGTGGAAACCAGCGACGAGTGGATTACTCGCCGCGTCGGGATCCAGGAACGCCGCTGGGCCGGCGAGGGTGAAAGCGTGGACTTCATGGCCACCGAGGCCGCCAAGATGGCCCTGACCAACGCGGAGGGCATTGAGGCCAGCGACATCGATCTGGTCGTGGTCGCCACCTGCACTGCGCTGGACCGCACCCCGAACATGGCAGCCCGGGTGGCCCTGGCCCTGGGCATGGAGCAGAACCCGGCCGTCATGGACGTGAACACCGCCTGCTCGGGATTCAACCACGCCCTGGCCACCGCCCAGCACGCGATTATGGCCGGCAGTGCCACCAAGGCCCTGGTCATCGCCTCCGAACGACTGACCGACGTCACCGACTTCACGGACCGCACCACCTGCGTGCTCACCGCCGATGGCGCGGGCGCCGTGGTGGTGACCGCCTCCCAGGAGCAGGGCATCTCTCCGGTGCTGTGGGGCTCGGTGCCGCAGATGTCCGATGCGGTGCGCATTGAGCACTCGAACAACGACAAGTTCGCCCAGAACGGGCAGAGCGTCTACCGCTGGACCGTCACCCAGCTGCCCAAGATCGCCAAGCAGATCATCGAGCGTGCCGGACTGGCCCCGGAGGAGATCGGCGCGATCGTGCTGCACCAGGCCAACCTGCGCATCATCGAACCGCTGGCCGAGAAGATCGGGGCCCCGAACGCACGGGTGGCCACCGACGTGGTCTACTCCGGTAACACCTCGGCCGCTTCGGTGCCGCTGGCGTTGTCCAAGATGATGGCGGACGAGCCGCTGCCCTCGGGCACCAAGGCCCTGCTGTTCGCCTTTGGCGGCGGCCTGACCTACGCGGGCCAGGTCATCACCATCCCGTAACCAGCACCGCGCAGGCGCCGGCCCCCTGGCCGGTCCGGTGCCTGAGTTGATTGGAGTGCCCAGCATGGAGATCCTGAGCAGCCGGGTGCTGCTGCGCCCGGTGGACCCGGTGGCCACCCAGCATTTCTACCGGCACACGCTCGGGCTGGCGGTGGCCCGCGAATTTGGTCCCGCTAACGCACCGGGCCTGGTCTTCCACCTGGGCAACGGGTTGCTGGAGGTTTCCGGAGCGCGCACCGCCAGTGAGCCGTCCTCCCTGCAGTTGTGGCTGCAGGTGCGACAGGTGGGCGAGGAGGTGCGGCGGCTGCGGACCGCCGGGGTGAAGGTGCTGCGCGAGCCGCGCACCGAACCGTGGGGACTGATTGAGGCCTGGATCCAGGACCCGGACGGCACCCGCATCGTGCTGGTGCAGATTCCCGAGGATCACCCGCTGCGTCGGGATCAGCGTAGCTAACGCACCGGCGGCCGGGCCGATAGCCAAACTAGGCGATGGGCGTGGACACCAAGGGTGTCCACGCCCATCCTCGTGCCGCGTTGCGTTCAGGACTTTAGAAGGTGATGACCGGCTTCAGCGTCGACCCGTTCGCCGAGTCGGCGAATGCCTGGTTGATGTCGGCGAAGTCGTACTTCTTGATCAGCTTGTCGAACGGGAACAGGCCCTGCTGGTGCAGGCTGACCAGTCGGGGAATGAATTCCTTGGGTACCGCGTCGCCCTCGATGACCAGGTGCAGGTTGATCCCGGCCAGCAGCTGCGTGCCGATATCCACCTTGGCCTCCGTCCCAAGCTTCGCGGCCCCAACCAGCGCGCCGTGCCCACGGGTGGCCAGTGAGTTCGACATCTGAGTGAAGACCATCGGCACGCCGGTGGTGTCCAGGGCGAATTGGGCACCGCCGCCGGTGATTTCCTTGATCGCCGCGGCCGGGTCGGTCTCCTTGGAGTTGACCACGTGGGTTGCCCCGAGCTCCTTGGCCAGTTCCAGCCGCGAGTGGACGATGTCCACCATGATGATCGTGGTGGCGCCCGCGGCCTTGGCGGCCATCATTCCGGCCATTCCCACGGCTCCGGTGCCGAAGATCGCCACGGAGGAGCCGGGGGTCGGCTTTAGCACGTTCAGCACGGCCCCCGAACCGGTCATGATGCCGCAGCCCAGTGGGCCGAGAATGTCCAGTGGCACGTCATTGGGCACCTTCACCGCACCGCGGGCCGGGACGTTGGTGAACTCGGCAAACGAGGACTGGCCAAAGAAGTGCGAGCCAACCGGACCGTTTTCATCGGAGAAGGCCTTAGAGCCGTCCGGGCGCTGGGCGCCGAAGTTCTTGTCGTAGAAGTTCACGCAGTACATGGGGTGCCCGGCCACGCACTGTTCGCAGTGGCCGCAGTAGGCCGGGCCGACCACGACCTTGTCCCCCACGCTGAATCCCTCAACGTCATCTCCGACGGCTTCAATGATGCCTGAGCCTTCATGTCCCAGGACGACCGGCAGCGGGACCGGGTACCACTGGTCGCGGATAATGGCATCGGTGTGGCACACACCGGAGGCGATCATGCGCACCCGCAGTTCATCCGGACGGGGCTCATCAAGTTCGAGTTCACGGATTTCCAGGTCGGTTTGTGGGGCCGTGGCTACGGCTGCTCGGGTCTTCATGGACCGCCTCTTTCCTCAGGGTAAGGGCGCTGCCGGACGCGACCGGCAGCGCGGATGCCGGGTCCCGTGACAGCCTGGAAGCAACCACCGGTTTCGACATGATTTCCATGCCGCCCCCAGCTGTTGTGCCCCGGCCCAACAGGACCCAAGCACAGCCTAAACCGTCAAGGTGAAATTTTCATTGACGCGTCATGTAAATGTGATGAAATGCCCTCACGCGGCACGGGAGCGCCCGCTTCCCCTACCCCCAGCGGCCATCGAAAAAGCCCTCCGGCCCGGCGCCCGCAGCGGCTGCGCATTCACCCGAGCCGCGCTCACTTGGGTCTTTGCAAGTCCCTGCGGCAAGATTTGACATAGGGAGCATCACATTGTCATACTCGACACCGTGAACCTGTCAGACAGCTGGACACCCGGACAGCAGCCGATCTCCCGCACCAGTGCCTCCGAGGCCGTTTTCCAGTCCCTGCGCACCGCCATTGAAGAACAGCGCATCCCGCTGGGCAGCAAGCTGGGCTCGGAAGCCAGCCTGGCCGCCGACTACTCGGTCAGCCGCTCGGTGATCCGCGAGGCCCTGCGCTCCTGCGCCGCCTTGGGCCTGACCCGCACCGAAACCGGGCGCGGCACCTTCGTGGTCTCCCACCGGCCCAACCGGGAACTGCTCCTTGGCGGGTTCTCCTCCTCCGACCTCTACGAGGCCCGGCCCCACATCGAGATCCCGGCCGCCCGGCTGGCCGCCGACCGGCGCACCGAGGAGGACCTCGAACGATTGCGCGGGCTGATTGAGCAGATGGAAGTCGAAGACGACGCCGCCGCCTGGGTGGAATTGGACGCCGCCTTCCACGCCGCCGTGGCCCGCGCCAGCGGCAACTCCGTCTTCGACCGGGTGGTGGGGGACATCCGTGATGCGATGGCCCGCCAGTCCGAGACCGTCAACCTGGTCACCGGCCGCCGCGGCCCCTCCAACCTGGAGCACCGGCTGATCGTCGAGGCGATCGCCTCCGGCGACGGGGACGCGGCAGGAGCAGCCATGGGTGAGCACCTGAGCAAGGTCCAGCAGGCCGTCTCGCTGATCGTGCGCAGCACCCCGTGAACCAGCCACCGAACAAGCCACCGCAAGCCCACCAGGATGAAGTGAACCAGGACACCATGACCCCACCGCCTTCCAGCCAGTCCGCGACCGAGCAGGCCGCGGCCACCAGTCACCCCTCCCTGCAGGAACTGGCGGCCTCCGGGCTGCCCGGGCATGTGCCGGTCGCGGCGGTGACCCGCGGTGAGGCGATCGAGTCCGTGCACTACGGTTCGGCCGTGCTGCTGGACCCGCAGGGCCGGATCCTGGCCTCGCTGGGTGACACCAGCTCCCGCTTCTACCCCCGCTCGGCGCTCAAGCCGCTGTTCGCGGTGGGAATGCTGCGCGCCGGGCTGGAACTGGACGACGAACAGCTCGCCCTGGCCGCCGCCAGCCACTCCGGCTCCCAGCGCCACCAGGACGTCGCGCTGGGCACCCTGCACGCGGCCGGGCTGCAGGCGGCGGACCTGGGCAACTCCACCGACCTGCCCTACGGTCCCGCCGAGCGCACCGCCTGGCTGGCCGCCGGGGGCGCAGCCACCCAGCTGGCGCAGAACTGCTCGGGCAAGCACGCGGCGCTGCTGGCCCTGTGCAGGCTCAAGGGCTGGGACACCGCCACCTACCTGGCCCCGGGCCACCCGGTCAGCGAACTGCTGGCCGCGACCGTGCAGGAGCTGACCGGGGAACAGATCACCAGCGCCAGCGCGGATGGCTGCGGCACCCCGGTCTACCCGTTGAGCCTGCCGGCCCTGGCCCGCGGCTTCGCCCGGCTGGCCAACGCCCCGCAGGGCAGCGCCGAGGCCCGGGTGGCCTCGGC
>NZ_JAVGCZ010000088.1:0-11827 GCF_052928425.1 Glutamicibacter sp. BSL13 | reverse complement strand
CCAAGTTCCTGGCCTTCTTCGCGATGGTGGTGGGCGTCTTCGCCGTGCAGAGCCCGCACCGGCTGCGCCGCGATGAACTGCACCACCGCGGTGAGGTCGTGCTGGCGCTGCCGGTGTCCCGGTGGTGGCTGATGGGACACCAGATGCTGCTGGGTCTGCTGGGCAGTGCACTGCTGCTGGCCATGGCCGGGCTGGGTCTGGGGATCGGGGCCGGTACCGCGCTGGCCGCTCCGGTGTTCGGAAGCTTTGTTGCCGCGAGCCTGTGGTACCTGCCGGTGGTGGCCGGCTGGCTGGCGCTGTCCATGGTGGCACTGGGCATCGAGGCGCGCGGCGGGGCAGCGCTTGTCTGGGTGCTGCTGGTTGGCTGCATCCTGATCGGCACCTACGGGCCACTGCTGAATGTGCCGCAATGGGTCATGGACGCCGAACCATTCACCTCCATCGCGGCACTGGAAATCGTGCGCGAGGGCGCATCCGCCGTCCCGGCGGCGGGGTTCACCGCCGCGGCGCTGCTGCTCGGTGCCCTGGCCCTCGGGCTGTACCGGCGCCGGGATCTGCGTGGCTAGCCGGCAACGCGCCTAGGGGAGCTCCTGGACCTGGATAATCTTGCCCGTCTGGACATCAACCACAATGGTGGCCGGCTGTCCCGACAAAACCGCGGCCCGATCCTGCAGCGACAGCTCGCTGACGGCTTCGGCCAACGAACCCTGCGGGACAAAGGCCTCCTGCAGCGGGAAGGGCCGGGACTGGGGCGCGACACCCGCAGGCGCGGGCGCCAGCACGGGCACGGCGATGACAGCGGCAGCCAGCATCAGCACAGCGGCACCGGCAACGCGGCGCAAGGAGGTGAACTTCACGGTGTTGTCCAATCACTGGGGAACGAGATTAACCGTCATTATCTCCCAAGGCGGGACTGTTGCGGGAAAAGAACCACGCATCGGTGCGCGCCCTGGCGGCGGCGCCCTTCAAAAGCCCGCAGATTTGCCCTAGTCTGATGTTCCACGATCAAAAGTTTTAGGCACGGGTCTACGCTTCGGGGTTTGGAGTGGCATGGGGGGAGCGGTCATCGACTGGACGGCAGAGGCCCGCAAGGCGGCGCGCGCCCACGAAATGCTTGGCAGCCAATCCGGGAACATCGACGCATTGCCGCTGCGCAACGTGGTGCGCGAATCCTGGAAGCGCTCCCTGTCCATTCCCGGGATCCGCCGCGAACCGGCGGTGCTCAGTGATGAGCGGCTGCGGCTGACTCGCGAACGCAGTGAGCTGCAGCGGATTTGGCCCGTGTTCGAAAAACTACTGGTGCCCGCCGCCACCGACGCGAACCTGCTGGTGGCGCTCGCCGACGCCCAGGGCACCTTGCTGTGGGTGGCCGGCAGCGGCTCCTCCATGGACGGGGCCGAACGGGTGGGGTTCGCCGCGGGCGCGAACTGGGCCGAAAGTTCGGTGGGAACCTCCGCCCCGGGGCTGGCGCTGGCCACCGGTGACGGGGTTCAGGTTTCGGGGGCCGAGCACCTGTACGAGCACGTGCATCACCTGAACTGTTCCGCAGCGCCCATCCACCACCCGAAGACCGGGAGGATCATCGGCGCGGTGGACCTGACCGGCGGGGATGAGGCCATCGCCGTGCACTCCCTGCCGCTGTTGCGTGCCGCGGTGGCGGCCGCCGAAAGCCAGCTGCTGCTGCCGGGGCCCACCCACCGTCCGGACAGTGGGGACTTCCTGGATCTGGGCGCCGCCGAGGGCCCGGAACTCTCTGGCCAGCCCATCTCGCTGCGCCACGCCGAGATCCTCACCCTGTTGGGCGCCCACCCGCGGGGGCTGAGCAACGCCGAGCTGGTCGAGCGGCTCTTCGAATTTCCGGATGCCGCCGCCGCCGGGACGGTGCGCGCCGAGATCGTTCGGCTGCGCAAGGTGCTGGCCGCCGTCCCGGGCCGCAGCATCGCCGCCCGCCCCTACCGGCTGGGATGGGATCTGCACACCAGCCTGGGCCGGTTGTGGCAGGCACTGGAATCAGGGGACCTGGAGCAGGCGCTGGCCCTGCACCCGGCGGACATGCTGGCCCGCTCCCAGGCGCCGGGCATCGTGGAACTGCGGGCCCGGGCGCACGCCGCCCTGCGCGAGGTGGCAATGGACCGGGGCAGTGCCCACCAGCTGCTGCGCCTGGGCCGGCAGCTGGCCGACCCGCAGCTGCTGCAGGCGGCGTTGCGCGAGCTGCCCGCGGACTCCCCGGCCCGCTCCCTGGTGGTGGCGGAGGTGGAGGCCATGATCCGCTGAGCTAGGCGGGCAGCCCCACCAGCCCACGGGGCGTATGCCACAGGGCCCCGGCCAGCCATTCGGCACCCAGCCCCCAGCCGTTCAGCACCTGCAGCTGATGGCTGTAGGGGTAGGGGATGGAGGGGAAATCGCTGCCCAGCACCACCTTGCCCGCCAGCCCATGCAGAATGCGGGCATAGTCGGGCGGGACTGGAAAGAGCTGCTGCATGTAGGAGGTGCCCACCATCGTGGTGTCCAGGTAGACGTTGCGGTGCTTTTGGGCCAGCTCGGCAAACGGCAGATAGTCCGGCAACCCGGCGTGGGCGATGATCAGCACCAGGCCCGGGTGGCGTTCAATGAGCCGCCGGATCGGTGCGATGCCGGTGAACGTCCCGGGGTGCGGCCCATGCCCGCAATGGATAACCACGGGGGCGCCGGCCTGCTCCACCAGCCTCCAGGCCTCCTCCAGCCGCGGATCCAGGACGCAGAACCCGCCGACCTGGACATGGATCTTGAAGATCCGCGCCCCGGCGTCCAGCGCCCGCTGCACCACGGCAGGGGCCTGGGGTTCCGGGAAGAACGTGGCTGAGTGAATCACCTGCGCATGGTCTTGGGCCAGGGCGGTGCTGAAGTCGTTGAGCCACTGGGCCATGCCCGGGCGGTGCGCGTAGTTCAGCGAACTGAAATTGCGCACCCCCAGCCCGGCCAGCACCTCGATCCTCTGCTGGAGCGGAAGCCGGTAGTGGATTGGCCAGGCCGGCGCGCCGCTGGCGGCCACCTCATCGAAGAATCCCCAGACCTTCTGCTGCACCCGATCCGGCATGAAATGCACATGCAGGTCAGTGATCCCGGCAATGCCCAGTTCAGCCAGCCAGCCGCTGACCTGCGCGTCACCACCTGGCCCCGCCCTATGCCGCATAGCGCTGCCCACCTGTTCTTGAATCGTCCGCCGTCCGGTCCCCTCGCGCCTCATCGTACGTTGCCCGGGGCATGCAACCTAGTTGCAACCTTCCAGTGACTATCGTCACATCCAACAGCTGCGGTTCACCGCGAAGGAGCCCGCGGCACCGCGGGCCCGGCGCCGGCGAACGGGCCAAGAACCACCACGGGCAGCATCTGTCCGGCCACGAAGGAGCAAGACAACCATGGGTATTTACGCCAACCCGAACACCGACGGCGCACTGGTCGCGTTCAAGTCGCGCTACGAGAATTACATCGGGGGCCAATGGGTGGCCCCAGTCAAGGGCATGTACTTCGAGAACATCACCCCGGTCACCGGCAAGGCGTTCTGTGAGGTGGCCCGCTCCACCGCCGAAGACATCGAATTGGCGCTGGATGCCGCACATGCCGCCGCCCCCGCGTGGGGCAGGACCAGTGTCGCCGAACGCGCGGTCATCCTGAACAAGATCGCGGACCGCATCGAGCAGAACCTGGAAATGCTGGCGGTCGCCGAAACCTGGGACAACGGCAAGGCGGTCCGTGAAACCCTGAACGCGGACCTGCCCCTGGCGGTGGACCACTTCCGCTACTTCGCCGGGGCCATCCGCGCCCAGGAAGGCACCCTGTCGCAGATCGATGACGACACCACCGCCTATCATTTCCACGAACCGCTGGGGGTGGTCGGGCAGATCATCCCCTGGAACTTCCCGATCCTGATGGCCGTGTGGAAGCTCGCCCCGGCACTGGCCGCGGGCAACGCGGTGGTGCTGAAGCCGGCCGAGCAGACCCCGGCCAGCATCCTGGTGCTCATCGAGCTGATCGGGGACCTGCTGCCCGAGGGCGTGGTGAACATCGTCAACGGCTTCGGTGCCGAGGCCGGCAAGCCGCTGGCCTCCAACCCGCGCATCCGCAAGATCGCGTTCACCGGTGAAACCACCACCGGTCGGCTGATCATGCAGTACGCCTCGGAGAACCTGATCCCGGTCACCCTGGAACTGGGCGGTAAGAGCCCGAACATCTTCTTCGAGGACATCGCGGCCAGGGACGACGCGTTCTACGACAAGGCGCAGGAGGGCTTTACCCTGTTCGCGCTGAACCAGGGCGAGGTGTGCACCTGCCCCTCAAGGGCACTGGTCCAGGAAAGCATCTATGGCGAGTTCATGGAGAAGGTGCTGGCCCGCACCCGGGCGATCAAGCAGGGCAACCCGCTGGACACCGAAACCATGATGGGGGCCCAGGCCTCCAATGACCAGCTGGAGAAGATCCTGTCCTACATGGACATCGGCACCGCGGAGGGCGCCAAGGTGCTCACCGGCGGCGGCCGGGCCGAGCTGGGTGGGGAGCTTGCCGACGGCTACTACGTGCAGCCCACCATCTTCGAGGGCAGCAACAACATGCGCATCTTCCAGGAGGAGATCTTCGGTCCGGTCGTTGCGGTCACCAAATTCAGTGACTACAACGACGCGATCACGATCGCCAATGACACCCTCTACGGCCTGGGGGCCGGCGTGTGGAGCCGCGAGGGCAACACCGCCTACCGGGCCGGACGACAGATCCAGGCCGGTCGTGTCTGGGTCAACCAGTACCACGCCTACCCGGCGCACTCGGCCTTCGGGGGCTACAAGTCCTCCGGCATCGGCCGGGAAAACCACCTGATGATGCTCTCGCATTATCAGCAGACGAAGAACCTGCTGGTCTCGTACTCGGAGGACAAGCTCGGCTTCTTCTAAGCAACACCGTTCACACCCTCCCCGTCCTTGGGGAAACCACTTCCACATTTTGAACAGACCTCGAGGGCGTGGGGTCACCGGGCGTAGCGCCGCCGATAGCCAGCCTCATCGGCGGCCGCCCCGCTCACGCTGCACGCCTTCGAACGCCAAGCAAAGGACAACACCATGAGCACCATGAAAGCAGCCGTCGTCGAGGACTTCGGCCAGGAATTCCAGGTCAAGGACGCCCCCATCCCGGAGCCGGGCCCCGGCCAGGCGCTGGTGAAGCTCATCGCCTCGGGCGTATGCCACACCGACCTGCACGCGGCCGAGGGGGACTGGCCGGTCAAGCCGACGCTGCCGCTGATCCCCGGGCACGAGGGGGTGGGCACCGTTGAGAAGGTCGGCCCGGGCGTCACCGAGGTGAAGGTCGGAGACCTGGTCGGCAACGCGTGGCTGGCCAGCGCCTGCGGCAGCTGCGAATACTGCCGGACCGGCTGGGAAACCCTGTGCGAGTCCCAGACCAACGGCGGCTACTCGGTGAACGGCAGCTTCGGGCAGTACATGCTGGTGGACGCACGGTTCGCCGCCCTGATCCCACAGGGCTCGGACCCCCACGAAATCGCGCCGGTGCTGTGTGCCGGCGTGACGGTGTACAAGGGCCTGAAGATGACCGGGGTGCGCCCGGGACAGTGGGTGGCCATCTCCGGCATTGGCGGGCTGGGGCACATCGCGGTGCAGTACGCGGTGGCCATGGGCATGCGGGTGGTCGCCATCGACGTCGCCGACGAGAAGCTGGCGCTGGCCACGAAGCACGGGGCCGAACTGACCGTCAACGCGTTCGCGCAGGACCCGGCGGAGGTAATCCAGGAAAAGATCGGCGGCACCCACGGGGTGCTGGTCACCGCCGTGCACCCTGCTGCCTTCGGCCAGGCCATCGGGATGACCCGCCGCGGCGGCACCATTGTCTTCAACGGCTTGCCGGCCGGGGACTTCCCCGCCCCGATCTTCGACATCGTGCTCAAGGGACTGACCATCCGCGGCTCGATCGTCGGCACCCGCCAGGACATGATTGAGGCCCTGGAATTCTATGCGGCCGGGAAGATCAAGCCGACCTTCCACACCCGACCGCTGGAGGACATCAACGCCGTCTTCGACGAGATGCGCCATGCGAAGATCGATGGCCGCGTCGTGATCGACTACACGGCGCAATAGTAGGACACTGGGGACCCGGCCACTGCCCGAAGAACGCAGCGTCAGCGCTCACGCGTGCACTTCGGGCGCAGGCTTCCCCGCCGACGCCAAGCCGCACCAACCAGCAAAGGACACACCATGGCCCAGGTTATCGAATCCCGCCCGGTGATCGATGGTGAGCAGTTCTCCCGGGTCGACTTCACCGCCCAGTGCGTGCAGCTGCTGCGCCGGCTGTGGGATCTGCACGGCCCGCTGATGTTCCACCAGTCCGGCGGCTGCTGTGACGGCTCCTCTCCCATGTGCTACCCGGCCGGGGAATTCAAGACCGGCAACGCCGACATCCTGCTGGGGGTGCTGGCGCTGCCTGCTGAGGACGGGACCGTGCTGGGCGACATCGATTTTTGGATGTCAAGGGAACAGTTCGAATACTGGAAGCACACCAGGCTGACCGTGGACGTGGTCAACGGGCGCGGCTCGGGGTTCTCGCTCGAAGCCCCGGAGGGCAAGCGGTTCCTGATCCGCAGCCAGCTCATCGAACCGCCAGCTCACTAGCGGCGCGGTGCGGGGGCACCGGGCCTAAAGCCCGGTGGAGGGCAGCAGGGGCTGCTGCGGGTGGCGGGGCGCCGCCGTGCGCCGCGCCAACTGGCTGCACACCAGCAGGACCAGCACCAGGGCCGCCAGGCACAAGCCACCGGCCAGCGGCAGGGTGGTCCAGCTGCCGCGCATCAGGAACAGGGCCGGCACCGTGCTGCTGGGAATCCCGGTGAGGATCAGGAACCAGCCGGTAAAACGCTGGATGTCCACCTCGCCGGCCCGTTCCCGGCCCAGGGACAGGCGCCAGAAGAACAGGAACCAGGCCACCGCCCAGCAGAGCCAGATCACCGCAAACACCGGGTCGCTGCCCAGCAGGGACAACGCCTGATACAGCGCAATGGCCGCCACGAACAGGCAGTACCAGCCAAAGCCGTGCTCTTCGGCGCCGGTGACCAGGCTGTAGCCCACCCAGAGATAGGTGATGCCAAACAGGTAGCTGGGCCACGCGCCGGACACCAGCTGCGGGTCACCGCCGGCTTGGGCCAGGATGATGGTGGGCAGCACCACCTGGATGGTCCCCACCAGGAAATTTAGGGGAATAGTGGACCTCGCGCCAATAATCCCGGCCGCGGCCAGGCCGTTGACCAGCAAAATGACACCGACGAATACCAGTCCCACATGTTCCATATTCCACTCCTCGCCATGCATTGCCGGGGCAATTGGGCTCAACCGGGTCGCGGCAGCGAACCGGGAAGATTTTGGCCGCCAGAGCAGCGGTTGAACATATTGTAGCGTCCCCGGGCCTTGAACGTGACCGGCGGCACTGGCCCGGGGCCGTGGTGTGCGCCGCGCTCGATGCGTAGACTGTGGCCATGCGACTATGGTCCCTGCATCCAAGCCTGCTCGACGCCAAGGGACTGGTGGCCTGCTGGCGTGAAACGCTGCTGGCGCAAAAGGTCCTGGCCGGACAAACCAAGGGGTACACCGCGCACCCGCAGCTGGTGCGCTTCCGGGCCGTGGACCAGCCGCTGGCGGTCATCGGCCGTTACCTGCAGGGACTGTGGGATGAGGCCGCGAACCGTGGCTACCACTTCGACCCCTCGCGCATCCGCGAACCACACCCGGCGGCGGGGGAGCCGACCCTGGCACTGCCCAGCGGGCAGGCGGCCTTCGAACGACAGCACCTGCTGGGCAAGCTATTGATCCGCGACCCGCAGCGTGCCGAGCCGCTGCGCCGCCTTGGGGTCCAGCAGCTGCCGTTGCATCCGCTGTTTCACCTGGTTCCCGGATCCGTGGAACCCTGGGAGAAGGACACGGCCATCACGCGTAACGGATGATGCCGCGGCGCCGGGAAGTTGCTGAAATGGGGGAATGAGCCAAACTTCACCATTCCCCACCGGTGGGACCGACATTGAAATCCAGTTGCGTTGGAGCGACGAGGACAAGCTGGGCCACGTGAACAACGCCCGGATCGTGACGTTGATGGAGGAGGCCCGGGTCCGCTGGCTGCGCCGTGATGGAATCGCCGAACGCTTCGGCAACGGGCTGGTGGTTGCCGCGCTGCAGATCAACTACCTCAAGCCGCTGTACTACCGGCCGTCCATGACGGTTCGCATGGGGGTGGACCGAATCGGCACCAAGTCCTTTGCCCTGCGGCACCTGGGTTACCAGGACGGCCAGGTCGCCTTTGACGGAACCACGGTGATGGTGGCCTTGGACACCGATGGCGTGTCCTCACGCCTGCCCACCCCTGCCGAACGCCAATGGCTGCAGGACCAGATGCTCAGCGTCGGCAACGCATAGCGTCCACGCCGCCGGTGCCTTCCCCTTGCGGGGCCCGGGGAAGGGTGTCCAACCCGTGGGCGCATCAGTGTGCTGGCCGCCTGCATGGCAGGTTGTTTGGCCGCACTCCGGGCTGCCCCTCGCTGGCCGTGGCCGCCGGGAAGGCGGGAGGAAGGGCTTTCCCAGTTCCTCGCGGGCCTGCGCATCCCGCGTTTCGGCGGCCCTTCCCGGATCGGGCCGGCAACAGCGCAGCCGGTCAAGGCCGGTTCTATGATGGCACCAGGAAACGGTGAACGTCGGCGGCGGAGGGCAGCTGGCGGCGCCTTGCGGCAGAAGGGAAACGGCAATGAGTGAACAGCGCACGGGGCAGGCACGGACAGTTGTCCTGCACGCCTCGGACAAGGTGCAGGACGTGCAGCGGGCGATCGACTCGGCCCGCCGGCTGGGCGAGGCATTTGAGGGGGTTCGGGTGCGCATCATCATCAATGGCCAGGCGCTGGACGCGGCCACCGGACTGCGCCCGGATCGCCTGCCGCCGGAAACGACGGTGGGGGTGTGCGCGGTGGGTTTGGCCAACCGGGGGATCGATGCCGGCCAGCTCCCCGCGGGAATCCAGGTGGTCCCGGCCGCCCCGATCGCGATCGCGCAGGAGCAGTTCGCCGGCGCCGCCTACGTGCGGCTTTAGCTGGCCAGGACCGCCAGGTGTCCGGCCAGCCGGGTGCTGGCATTGGCCAGGTGCGCGGCCAGCACCTCGGCGGCCGCCTGGCTCTCGCCCCGCGAGATCAGCTCGAGCAGCTGCGCATGCTCGCCCGCAATGCGTTCGGTGGACAGCAGCGTCGCGTCCTGGACATGGCTCATGCACAGCCGGATCTCATCGGTGAGCTGGCTGTAGATGGTGCTGGTGCGCGGTGACTCCAGGGCGTCGACCAGTGCGGCATGAAACCGCACGTCGGGGTCGACGATGTCGATGGGCGAGGCGCCGCGCAGGGCGGTGATCTCCGCGTTGGCCTGCAGGGCGGCCTGCGGCACACGGCGTTCGAAGGCCAGCAGGCGCACCGCCTCGGCCTCGATGATTCCCCGGGTTCGGTAAATGTCCCGCGCATCATCGGCGTTCAGCACCCGCACCCGCGCGGTTTGGTGGGCGTTGCGGCTGAGCAGGCCGCTGGCCACCAGGTTTTCCAGGGCCGCCTTCGCGGTGGGACGGGCCACCTCATAGCGCGCGGCCAGCTCGGTTTCACGCAGCGGTGTTCCCGGAGCCAGTTCCCCGCTGAAGATTCGCTCCCGCAGGTCACGGATGATCGCCTGAACCACGGAGACCACTTGCAAGCGCGCCACCTGCGCTCCTTTCCGCCTTGGTGCCTGGACGGTTCAAGTATCGCATGCAAGGGTCTACCATGGCATGTGTACTTGTTAGACAATTTTCTTATTTGGGTAGTCTGGATCCCCAGATGACAGGAGCACACCATGGCCGTGAGCACGCCAGCATTGGGTGAGAGCACCGTTGCGCCGGAAGTATTGAACGTCGTCACCGACGCGTCGCGGGTGCGCACCCGCTCCATTGACCGGGTCGCCTACGCCTCTGATGCCTCGCACTACCTGTTCACCCCCCAGGCGGTGGTCATCGCCGCCGACGCCAAGGAAGTCAGCGGGCTGCTGGCCGCCGCGGCACGCAACCATCAGCCGGTCACCCTGCGTTCGGGCGGCACCTCCCTGGCCGGGCAGGCCAGTGGGGAGGGGCTGCTGGTGGACGTGCGCAAGAACTTCCGCCAGATCACCGTGCTGGACGGGGGCCGGCGGGTGCGGGTGCAGCCCGGGGCCACCATCCGCCAGGTCAATGCGCGCCTGGCCCGCCAAGGCTACAAGCTGGGCCCGGATCCGGCCAGCGAGGCGGCCTGCACGGTGGGCGGGGTGATTGCCAACAACTCCTCCGGCATGGCCTGCGGCACCGAGTTCAACACCTACCGCACCCTGGAGTCCATGGTCTTCGTGCTGCCCAGCGGGACCATGATCGACACCGCCGCCCCCGACGCGGATGCCCAGTTTGCCGCCGCCGAACCGCACCTGGTGGCCACCCTGCAGCGCCTGCGTGAACGGGTGCGCGGCAACCGGGCCTCGGTGGCACTGATTGAAAAGCACTTCGGGCTGAAAAACACCATGGGTTACGGCATCAACGCCTTTTTGGACTTCGACTCGCCCGCGCAGCTGATGGCCCACCTGATCATCGGTTCCGAGGGCACCTTGGCGTTCGTGGCCGAGGCCGTGTTCCGCACCATCCCCATCCGCAAGCTTGCCGTGGCCACCCTGGCCGTCTTCGACAACCTTGACCAGGCCACCCGGGCGCTTCCCGAGCTGGTGGAGTCCGGGGCCGCAACCCTGGAGCTAATGGACAGCACCTCACTGCGGGTGGGGCAGGGCCTTCCCGGGGTGCCCGAGGCCATCCTCGGATTCGAGGTCAGCGACCAGGCCGCGCTGCTGGTCGAATACCATGCCGACAGCGAGCAGGAGCTGGCCGCGCACACCGCCGCCGGGCAGCGCCTGCTGGATGCCGCCGCCCTGCGGGCCCCGGCCCGTCTCTCGGCCGACGCCGCCACCCGGCAGGCCGCCTGGAAATTCCGCAAGGGGCTATACGCCTCGGTGGCCGGCGCCCGGGCTTCGGGAACCACCGCGCTGCTGGAGGACGTGGCGGTACCCGTCGCCGAGCTGGCCGACACATGCCAAAACCTGCAGGAACTGTTCGGCTCCTACGGGTACGCCGACTCGGTGATCTTCGGCCATGCCAAGGACGGAAACATACACTTCATGCTCACCGACCGTTTCGAAGGCGACGCCGCCCTGAAGCGGTACAACGCTTTCAACGAACAGATGGTGCAGTTGATCCTGGACAAGGGCGGGAACCTGAAGGCCGAACACGGCACCGGGCGGGCCATGGCCCCCTTCGTCCGCCGCCAGTACGGGGATGAACTCTATTCGGTGATGTGCGAGCTGAAGGCTGCCTCCGACCCGCGCAACATGCTCAACCCCGGGGTCATCATCGATGAGGACCACGCGGCGCACATGCGCAACATCAAGCTGAACGAGACCATCGAACTTGAGGCGGACCGCTGCGTGGAATGCGGCTACTGCGAGCCGGTGTGCCCCTCCAAGGACCTGACCCTCACCCCGCGCCAGCGCATCGTGGTGCGCCGGGCCATCGCCAAGGCGCAGGCCGAGGGAAACCACGAGCTGGCCCGGGAACTGGAGCGCGAGCAGGGCTATGACTCGGTGGACACCTGCGCCGTGGACGGCATGTGCGTCACCGCCTGCCCGGTGCAGATCAACACCGGGCTGCTGGTCAAGCGGCTGCGGCGCGAAACCGCGAACCCGGTGCTGGCCGCCGGCTTCAAGGCCGCCGCCAAGGGCTGGGGTGCCGCCACCCG
>NZ_JAVGCZ010000087.1:0-12124 GCF_052928425.1 Glutamicibacter sp. BSL13 | reverse complement strand
GTGGCCGACGCGTTCCTGGCCGAGCTGGGCATCGAACTGGTCGCGCACACCACCGCCGTGGGCGCCGCCGAGGTCCCCGATGACGCCGCGCTGCCCACCCGCGCCGACGTCCAGGTGCTGGACGCGGATCCGCTGCGCTGCTTTGACGCCGAAACCTCCGCCGCCATGGTCGCCGAGGTCGACGACGCCCACAAGGCCGGGGAAACCCTGGGCGGGGTCGTGGAGGTGCTGGCCTACAACCTGCCCCCGGGCCTGGGCTCCTACGTGCACTGGGACCGCCGGCTGGACGCCCGGCTGGCCGGGGCGCTGATGGGCATCCAGGCGATCAAGGGGGTGGAGGTCGGCGACGGCTTCGCCACCGCCGCCCGGCGCGGCTCGGCCGCCCACGATGAGATCCAGCATGCCGCCGACGGGCGCATCGAGCGGGCCACCAACCGGGCCGGCGGGATCGAGGGGGGCATGTCCATCGGCGAGGTGCTGCGCGTGCGCGCGGCCATGAAGCCGATCGCCACCGTCCCGCGCGCGCTGCGCACCGTGGACACCGCCACCGGTGAGGACACCAAGGCCCACCACCAGCGTTCGGATGTGTGCGCAGTGCCGGCGGCCGGGGTCGTCGCCGAGGCGATGGTCGCCCTGGTGCTGGCCCAGGCGGTGCTGGAGAAGTTCGGCGGGGACTCGGTGGCCGAGACCAAGCGGAACATCGCCAGCTACCTGGCCGCGATCCCCGAGAACCTGGAATCCACCGGGGTCTAGATGATCTACCTGATCGGGCCGATGGCCAGCGGCAAGTCCACCGTGGGCAAGGCGCTGGCCAAGGCCCTGGACACCACGTTCCTGGACACCGACGAAGTGATCGTGATGAGCCACGGCTCGATCCCGCAGATCTTCGCCGAGCACGGCGAAGAGCACTTCCGCGACCTGGAGGTGGCGACCCTGCGCGCCACCCAGGCCGGGGTGCTGGCCACCGGCGGGGGAGCGGTGCTGCGCCCGGAAAACCGGGAGGTGCTGCGCCGCGGCACCGTGGTCTACCTGCAGATGGATGAGGACACCGCCGCCCGGCGCCTGGCCCGCAGCCAGGACCGTCCGCTGCTGGCCGGCGAGGACGGGGTGCTGCAGCGCTGGCGGCAGCTGTTTGCCGCGCGCCGGGACATCTACGAGGACCTGGCGGACCTGACCGTCACGGTCGAGGGCAAGAGCGTGAACGAGCTGGTCGCGCTGATCCAGGGCCATGTGATTAGTGCCACGAGATAGGGCTATTCGCGAATCCCGCGCGTACTCTGGAAAGATCAGCACCACAGGAGGATCTCTACGGATGCCTTTAGCACCCACCACACTTCAGGTCACCGGAGCATCACCGGAGCAGAACTATCCGGTTCTGGTCGGTAATGGTTTGCTGGGACAGCTTCCCGAACTGCTTGGACCAAGTGTCAAGAAGATTTTGATCATCCACCCGCGGGCCCTGCGCACCACCGGGGACCTGGTCAAGGATGAACTCGATACCAAGGGCTACTCGGCGATCACCGCCGAAATCCCGGACGCCGAGGAAGGCAAGCACATCCAGGTCGCCGCCTTCTGCTGGGAGGTCCTGGGCAAGAACGACTTCACCCGCTCGGATGCGGTAATCTCCGTGGGCGGCGGCGCCGTCTCGGACGTGGCCGGCTTCGTGGCCGCCACCTGGCTGCGCGGGGTGAAGGTCGTGCACGTGCCCACCTCCGTGCTGGGCATGGTGGACGCCGCCGTGGGCGGCAAGACCGGCATCAACACCGCCGAGGGCAAGAACCTGGTCGGCTCCTTCCACCCGCCGGCCGGCGTGCTGGTGGACCTGGACGCCCTGGCCACCTTGCCGAAGCACGAACTGGTGACCGGGCTGGCCGAAGCGGTCAAGTGCGGTTTCATCAAGGACGAGCGGATCCTGGAGCTCATCGAGGAAAACCCCGAAGAGGCCATGGATCCCACCAGCGAGCGGCTGCGTGAAATCATCGAACGCACCATCGCGGTGAAGGTCGATGTGGTCTCCCGGGACCTGAAGGAATCCGGGGACCGCGAATACCTGAACTACGGGCACACCCTGGGCCATGCCATCGAGCTGGCCGAACGCTACCAGATGCGCCACGGCGCGGCGGTGTCCATTGGCCTGTGCTTCGCCGCGGAACTGGGACGCTCGGTGGGCTACACCCCGGATGCGGTGGCCGAACGCCACGCCGCGATCCTATCCTCGCTGGGACTGCCCACCACCTACCGCAACGACCGCTGGGCGTCGCTGCTGGACGGGATGAAGCGGGACAAGAAGGCCCGAGGCGACCAGCTGCGCTTCGTGGTCCTGGAAGATATTGGCAAGCCGCGGATCTATGAAGTTCCGGATAACTCGTTGTTGTTCGCGGCCTACCAGGAGATTGGTGAGTAAGAAATGACTGAGGCACGACACAACGCGGTGTCCTTCGAAGTCGCCTCCGTCAACCGTGAAGGTGTGGACACCTCCATTGACGGAATCCTGATCAACCCCGAAACGATGCGCGCCTACGTGGCCGATGAGGCCGCCGCGGAACGCTCCATGCAGGTCGGTTCGCCCACCGACCAGGTGGTCATCCACCTGGCCCGCGGCGAACTGGCCCAGGCGGGGGAGATGATCACCGAGCAGCGCCTGCTGGACCCGATGAACGCGCACCTGCGGGTGCTGGACACCGAGCTCACCCGCATGCAGGGGGACACCCAGCGGGCCATCAACCGGCTGCGCAAGCTGGCCGAGGAGTTCGCCGACACCGAGTACGAGCCGCTGATGCAGCACCATTTGGGCATGGCGTTCTACGAAACCCGGGACTACCGTGCGGCGGTGACCCGCTTCACCCTGGCCCTGGAGCAGCGTCAGGCGATCAACGCGCCCAAGCACCTGGTGGACGCCTCGCGCATCTGCCTGCAAATGGCCGAACAGCGCCTGCAGGCCAGCGCCTAACACGGCTCCGGCGGTTCGATGCGCTAGACTAGGACATGGTTTTTTGACAAAGGGCCGGCGTGAGCCGGCTGAATATGAGGATTGAGGACTCGTGGCAGATACGACTGACATCAAAAACGGTCAGGTCATCAAGATTGACGGCCAGCTGTGGACCATCATTGACTTCCAGCACGTGAAGCCGGGCAAGGGTGGGGCGTTCGTGCGCACCAAGATGCGCAACGTGGTCACCGGACGCGTCCAGGACAAGACCTACAACGCCGGGGCGAAGATCGAAACCGCCAACGTTGACCGCCGCGACTACCAGTACCTCTACCAGGACGGGGAAGACTACGTCTTCATGAACCTGGATGACTACGACCAGGTCACCGTCTCCGGCGCCACCGTGGGCGACGCCGCCGACTACATGCTGGAAAACCAGGAACTGACCATCGCCATGTACGACGGCAACCCGCTGTACGTGGAAATGCCGCCGTCGGTCATCCTGGAAATCACCTACACCGAGCCGGGCCTGCAGGGCGACCGCTCCTCGGCAGGCACCAAGCCGGCCACCCTGGAAACCGGCAAGATCATTCAGGTGCCGCTGTTCGTCGAGCAGAACACCAAGGTCAAGGTCGATACCCGCAACGGTGACTACCTGGGACGTGTCTCCTAGTGAGTGCCCGTGCCAAGGCCCGCCGCCGGGCCCTGGAATTCCTCTTCGAAGCCGAACAACGCGGTGCCGAGCCGCTGGCCGTGGCCGTCGGACGCCGGGAGAACTCCGAGATCGTGATCAACGAGTACTCCATCCAGATCATCGAGGGCGTCACCGCCCAGCAGCAGCGCATCGATGAGATCCTGGAAAGCTACGTGCGCGGCTGGACCCTGGAACGCATGCCGTCGGTAGACCGCATCGCCCTGCGCATCGGCGTGTGGGAACTGCTGTACAACGACGACGTGCCCGACGCCGTCGCCGTCGCCGAGGCCGTGGCCAACGTGCGTGAGCTGTCCACCGACGATTCCCCGGAATTCGTCAACGGCGTGCTCGGCCGCATCCAGCAAATCAAGGACACCCTGGTCGACTGATCCTCACCCTGCCTGTCCCCGCGCAAGCCGGAACCCGATTCGTGGTTCCGGCTTGCGGCGTTTAACCTCCCTTTCGGCCACGTCCCGGTGGCCGCGGCGGCGGCCCCACGCCGAACTATGCGGCGCAATGTTTCGGCGGTGGCGCGTAGTGTGGCCAAGTGAACATTGCGGCTGCCTGCAGCCGCGTCGCGGGCAGGAAGTGCCGCTGCGGCGCGCGCGGAAGGCAGCATCAACGATGCCGCTTGTGACTGAACTAACGCATCATTCATGGTCATGTATAGCTTTTCGGTGGGGAAGAGGTGCCGTGACGTGATAATTTCATAGGAGCAATATTCCTTTAAGAACCGTCCCGTGAGGCGGAGAAGGGAGAGATGCAACGCATGAGCGAGAAATCGCCGGCAACGCCTGGCGCCCGCACGGTGCTGTCCTCGGACGACATCGAACGCGTGCTGACGCGCATCGCCTTTGAAATCATTGAAGCCAACAAGGGCACCGAGGACCTGGTGCTGCTGGGCATCCCGCGCCGCGGCTATCCGCTGGCCCAACGCCTGGCCGAACGCATCGCCGCCACCACCTCCGGCGCCATCAACCCCGAATCGCTGGTCGGGCAGCTGGATATCACCATGTACCGCGACGACCTGCGCACCTCCACCACCCGCACCCCGGCACCCACGCGGCTGCCCGCTGGCGGGATCGACGACAAGGTCGTGGTGCTGGTCGATGACGTGCTCTACTCCGGACGCACCATCCGCGCCGCCCTGGACGCCCTGTCCGACTGGGGCCGCCCCCGCATCGTGCGCCTGGCCGTGCTGGTGGACCGCGGGCACCGCGAACTGCCGATCCGCGCCGACCACGTGGGCAAGAACCTGCCCACCGCCAAGAGCGAAAAGGTGCGCGTGCACCTGGCGGAAACCGACCAGGACAACGAAGTGATCATCGAGGCCGGCGCATGAAACACCTGATCTCCACCGCGGACGTCACCCGCGAAGAAGCCATCCGGATCCTGGACATCGCCGAGGAAATGCGTGAGTTCGGCACCCGGGAAGTCAAGAAGCTGCCGGCGCTGCGCGGACGCACCGTGGTGAACCTCTTCTTCGAGGACTCCACCCGCACCCGCATCTCCTTCGAGGCCGCCGCCAAGCGCCTGAGCGCGGACGTGATCAACTTCTCCGCCAAGGGCTCCTCCGTGTCCAAGGGCGAATCGCTGAAGGACACCGCCCAAACCCTGCTGGCCATCGGCGCCGACGCCGTGGTGATCCGGCACCCCGACTCGGGTGCACCGGCTCGCCTGGCGGCCACCGACTGGATCGGGCTGCCGATCGTCAACGCCGGGGACGGCATGCACGAACATCCCACCCAGGCGCTGCTGGACGCGTTCACGCTGCGCCGCCAGGTGAGCCTGCGCGAGGGCACCGCCCCGCACGGCAAGGGCCTGGACGGGCTGAAGGTCGCCATCGTCGGGGACATCCTGCACTCCCGGGTGGCCCGCTCGAACCTGTGGCTGCTGAACTCCCTGGGCGCCGAGGTGACCATGGTCGCCCCGCCCACCCTGCTGCCGGTGGGGGCCGACGCCTGGCCGTGCACCATCAGCTATGACCTGGACGAGGTCATCGCCTCCGGGGTGGACGCGCTGATGATGCTGCGTGTGCAGGGGGAGCGGATGCATGCCGCCTACTTCCCGAACCCGCGTGAATACTCCCGCTACTGGGGCCTGGACGACGCCCGGCTGAAGGCGCTGGACGCCTCCGGCGAGGAAACGCTGATCATGCACCCGGGCCCGATGAACCGCGGCCTGGAAATCTCCTCGGCCGCCGCCGACTCCCCACGCTCCACCGTGCTGGACCAGGTGACCAACGGCGTGGCCGTGCGCATGGCCAGCCTCTACATGCTCCTCTCCGGCGACTTGATCAAGGAAAGCTAGGTCCATGAAGTATCTGATTCACAACGCCAGCGTTCTGGGCGGGGACACCGCCGACGTGCTGGTCTCCGACGGGACGGTCGCACAGATCGGCCAGGGCCTGCAGGCCGGGGACGCCACCGTTATCGACGCCTCCGGCCAGATCCTGCTGCCGGGCCTGGTCGACCCGCACACCCACCTGCGTGAGCCGGGCCGGGAGGACGCCGAGACCGTGGAAACCGGCACCCGCGCCGCCGCCAAGGGCGGGTTCACCGCGGTGCACGCCATGGCCAACTCCACCCCGGTCGCCGATACGGCCGGCGTGGTGGAACAGGTCTACGAGCTGGGCCGCAAGGCCGGCTGGGTGGACGTGCGCCCGGTCGGGGCCGTCACCGTCGGGCTGGCCGGCAAGCAGCTGAGCGAGATCGGCGCGATGGCCGACTCCCGGGCGAAGGTGCGCATGTTCTCCGATGACGGGATCTGCGTGTTTGACCCGCTGCTGATGCGCCGGGCCCTGGAATACGTCAAGGCCTTCGACGGGGTGATCGCCCAGCACGCCCAGGAACCGCGGCTGACCGAGGGTGCCCAGATGAACGAGGGCGAAGTCTCGGCCGTGCTCGGCCTGGCCGGCTGGCCGGCCGTGGCCGAGGAGTCGATCATCGCCCGCGACGTGCTGCTGGCCGAACACGTCGGCGCCCGCCTGCACGTGTGCCACGTCTCCACCGCCGGCAGCGTGGAAATCATCCGCTGGGCCAAGGCCCGCGGCATCCAGGTCACCGCGGAGGTCACCCCGCACCACCTGCTGCTCACCGATGAGAAGGTGCGCAGCTTCGATCCGGTCTACAAGGTCAACCCGCCGCTGCGCCGCGAAACGGACGTCATGGCGCTGCGCGCCGGGGTGGCCGATGGCACCATCGACATGATCGGCACCGACCACGCCCCGCACCCGGCCGAATCCAAGGACTGCGAATGGGGGGCCGCCGCGATGGGCATGACCGGGCTGGAAACCGCCCTGTCCATCGTGCAGCACACCCTGGTGGACACCGGGCTGATCGGCTGGCCGGATGTCGCGCGGATCACCTCCGGCGCCGCGGCCCGCCTGGGCCGGCTGGAGGACCAGGGCCGCCCGGTCGCCGAGGGCGAGCCGGCCAACCTGGTGCTGGTGGACCCCGAGGCCCGCTGGACGGTGGACCCCTACGCCATGGAGACCAAGGGCCGCAACTCCCCGTTCGCCGGCATGCAGCTGCCCGGCGCGGTACGCGCCACCTTCTTCCACGGTCACCCCACGGTCCTGGACGGCGCCCTGGCCAGCGCCCGGGTGGCCCAGTGATCGACAGCCCGTACTTCGTCCCGATCGCCTGGACGCTGGGCATCATCCTGGTGCTGCTGCTGCTCATCGCGGTGGGCTGGCGCAACCGCAAGCGACGACAGTCCGGCGTGCCGGCCCCGTTCCAGGACTTTGCCGACACCGAGGTCGCCCGCTTCGAGGGCATGTACGTGGCCACCACCCGCGGGGAGGACTGGCTGGACCGGATCGCCGTGCACCAGCTGGGCGTGCGCACCAACGCGGACCTGGTGATCGGTGAGCGCGGGGTGCACTTCATGCGGGCCGGGGCCCGCGCGGTGCACGTGCCCTTCGCGGCGCTGACCCGGGTGAACCGGGCCTCGGGGATGGCCGGGAAGTTCGTGGAGGACAACGGCCTGGTGATCACCGGGTGGGTCAAGGACGACTTCGACTTCGACACCGGCTTCCGCCCCCGCTACCACGCGGACAACGCAAAGATTTATCAGATGCTGGCATCGCACTTGGACGATGCGGCAGATCAGGAGACAAACTAGTGAACACTCAAAGCACCCCCGACGCAGTGCTGGTCCTGGAGGACGGCACCGTCTTCCCCGGCCGCGCCTACGGCAAGGTCGGCACCACCCTGGGTGAAGCGGTATTCACCACCGGCATGACCGGCTACCAGGAAACCCTGACCGACCCGTCCTACGCCCACCAGATCGTGGTGCAGACCTTCCCGCACATCGGCAACACCGGCGTGAACGACGAGGACCCCGAATCCACCCGCATCTGGGCCGCCGGCTACGTGGTGCGCGAAGGCTCGCGCCGCCCCAGCAACTGGCGCAGCGTGCGCACCCTGGAAGAGGACCTGGTCGCCCACGACGTGGTGGGCATCGAACGCATCGACACCCGCGCACTGACCCGCCACCTGCGTGAGGCCGGGGCCATGAAGGCCGGGATCTTCTCCGGTGCGGCCGCCGCCCGCCCGGTCCAGGAGCTGGTGGAGCAGGTCAAGGACCAGCCGGCGATGGCCGGACGCAAGATCTCCGCCGAGGTCTCGGTGGACGAACCCTACTTCGTCGAACCGGCCGACCACGGCTGGAGCGGGGAAGTGCGCCACACCGTGGCCGCGATCGACCTGGGCATCAAGGCGATGACCCCGGTGCGCCTGGCCGAACGCGGCATGCGCGTGCACGTGCTGCCCCACGACGCGACCCTTGAGGACATCAAGGCCTCGGGCGCCTCGGGCGTGTTCTTCTCCAACGGCCCGGGTGATCCGGCCACCGCCACCGAGCAGATCGAACTGGTGCGCCAGGTGCTGGACGCCGGCATCCCGTACTTCGGGATCTGCTTCGGCAACCAGATCCTGGGCCGGGCGCTGGGGCTGGACACCTACAAGCTGCGCTTCGGGCACCGCGGCATCAACCAGCCGGTGATGGTCAAGGACACCGGCAAGGTGGAAATCACCAGCCAGAACCACGGCTTCGCCGTCCAGGCCCCGCTGCAGGGCAGCTTCACCGCCCCGGTGGAGCGCTTCGGCCAAGTGGAGGTCTCCCACTTCTCGCTGAACGACCAGGTGGTGGAGGGGCTGCGCTGCCTGGACATCCCGGCCTTCTCCGTGCAGTACCACCCGGAGGCCGCCTCCGGGCCGCACGACGCCGCCAACCTCTTCGACCGTTTCGCCGACGTGCTGGACAGCACCGCAGATAAGGACAACAAGTAATGCCAAAGCGCACCGATCTGAAATCAGTTCTCGTCATCGGTTCCGGCCCCATCGTCATCGGCCAGGCGGCGGAATTCGACTACTCCGGCACCCAGGCGCTGCGCGTGCTGAAGGAGGAGGGCCTGCGGGTCATCCTGGTCAACTCCAACCCGGCCACCATCATGACCGACCCGCAGTTCGCCGACGCCACCTACGTGGAGCCGATCACCCCCGAGGTGGTCGAGCAGATCATCGCCAAGGAGCGCCCCGACGCGGTGCTGCCGACCCTGGGCGGGCAGACCGCGCTGAACACCGCGATCGCGCTGGACAAGAACGGCGTGCTTCAAAAGTACGACGTGGAGCTGATCGGCGCGAACATCGAGGCCATCGAGCTGGGTGAGGACCGCGAGAAGTTCAAGGGCGTGGTGGAGCGCTGCGGCGCCGAATCGGCCAAGTCCATCATCGTGCACTCCATGGAGGAGGCCTTCGCCGCCGTCGAGGAGCTGAAGTACCCGGTCGTGGTGCGTCCCTCCTTCACCATGGGCGGGCTGGGTTCGGGCATGGCCTACAACGCGGAGGACCTGCGCCGGATCGCCGGGGCGGGCCTGCAGTACTCGCCGACCACCGAGGTGCTCCTGGAGGAGTCCATCCTGGGGTGGAAGGAATACGAGCTGGAGATGATGCGCGACAAGAACGACAACGTCGTGGTCGTGTGCTCCATCGAGAACTTCGACCCGGTGGGCGTGCACACCGGCGACTCGATCACCGTCGCCCCGGCGATGACCCTGACCGACCGCGAATACCAGAAGCTGCGCGACATTTCCATCGCGGTGATCCGCGAGGTGGGCGTGGACACCGGCGGGTGCAACATCCAGTTCGCCATCGAACCGGACACCGGGCGGGTGGTCGTGATCGAAATGAACCCGCGCGTCTCGCGCTCCTCCGCCCTGGCCTCCAAGGCCACCGGGTTCGCGATCGCCAAGATCGCCACCAAGGTCTCCCTGGGCTACACCCTGGATGAGATCCAGAACGACATCACCAAGAAGACCCCGGCCTCCTTCGAACCGGCCCTGGACTACGTGGTGGTCAAGGTCCCGCGCTTCGCCTTCGAGAAGTTCCCGGCCGCCGACGCCACGCTGACCACCACCATGAAGTCGGTGGGCGAGGCGATGAGCCTGGGACGCAACTTCACCGAGGCGCTGCAGAAGGCGCTGCGCTCCCTGGAGCAGAAGGGCGCGGAGCTGTCCTTCGAGCCGCTGGAGCAGGAGCAGATCCCGCACGTGCTGGAGCAGATCAAGGTCGGCTCCACCGAGCGCCTGGCCCTGGTGCAGCGCGCCCTGCTCTCCGGGGTGTCGATCGAGCGGCTCTATGAGGCCACCGGCATCGACCCATGGTTCCTGGACCAGCTGGCGCTGATCAACGAGACCGCGGCGATGATCGCCGCGTCGGCGAACCTGGATGAGCAGATGCTGCGCGAGGCCAAGCGCCACGGGTTCTCCGACGCGCAGATCGCCAAGCTCACCGGCAACGCCGAGGCCGTGGTGCGCGGGGTGCGCCACGCGCTGGAGATCCGCCCGGTCTACAAGACCGTGGACACCTGCGCGGCCGAGTTCGAGGCGTACACCCCCTACCTGTACTCCTCCTACGACCAGGAAACCGAGGTGCCGGCCCATGAGAAGCCCTCGGTGATCATCCTGGGCTCGGGCCCGAATCGGATTGGGCAGGGCATCGAGTTCGACTACTCGTGCGTGCACGCGGTGATGGCGCTGCGCGAGGCCGGGTACGAGACCGTGATGGTCAACTGCAACCCGGAGACCGTCTCCACCGACTACGACATCTCCGACCGGCTGTACTTCGAGCCGCTGAGCCTGGAGGACGTGCTGGAGATCATCCACGCCGAACAGGCCTCAGGCGGCGTGCTGGGCGTGTTCGTGCAGCTGGGCGGGCAGACCCCGCTGAAGCTGGCCGCCGAGCTGAAGGCCGCCGGGGTCCCGATCCTGGGCACCTCCCCGGAGGCGATCGACCTGGCCGAGCACCGCGGCGCGTTCCAGCAGGTGCTGGACGCCGCCGGGTTGGTGGCCCCGAAGAACGGCACCGCCGTGTCCTTCAAGGACGCCAAGCGGATCGCCGACGAGATCGGCTACCCGGTGCTGGTGCGCCCCAGCTACGTGCTGGGCGGGCGCGGCATGGAGATCGTCTACGACGAGGCGAACCTCTCGCGCTACATCGAGAACGCGACCGAGATCACCGTGGACCACCCGGTGCTGGTGGACCGCTTCCTGGAGGACGCGATCGAGATCGACGTGGACGCGCTGTTTGACGGCACCGAGCTGTACATGGGCGGGATCATGGAGCACATCGAGGAGGCCGGCATTCACTCCGGCGACTCGGCCTGCGTGCTGCCGCCCATCACCCTGGGCCACGACGTGCGTGAAAAGGTGGCCGCCGCGACCCGCGCGATCGCCGAGGGCGTGGGCGTGCGCGGGCTGATCAACATCCAGTTCGCGCTGGCCGGGGACATCCTCTACGTCATCGAGGCGAACCCGCGCGCGTCGCGGACCGTGCCGTTCACCTCCAAGGCCACCGGCGTGCAGCTGGCCAAGGCCGCGGCGATGATCGGGGTGGGCCGCAGCATTGCCCAGCTGCGCGGGGACATCCTGCCGGCCCAGGGCGATGGCACCCACCTGCCGGAAACCGCCCCGGTGGCGGTGAAGGAGGCCGTGCTGCCCTTCAGCCGCTTCCGCACCCCGCAGGGCAAGGTTGTCGACTCGCTGCTCGGACCGGAAATGCGCTCCACCGGCGAGGTGATGGGCATCGACAAGTACTTCGACACCGCCTTCGCCAAGTCCCAGGCCGCGGCGAACAATCCGCTGCCCACCGCCGGGAAGGTGTTCGTCTCGGTCACCAACCGGGACAAGCGCTCGATCGTGCTGCCGGTCAAGCACCTGTCCGACAACGGGTTTGAGATCGTCTCCACCGGCGGCACCGCCCAGGTGCTGCGCCGCAACGGGATCCCCACCACCGTGGTCAACAAAGTCCATGAGGGCGGGGAAACCATTGTGGACATGATCACCGAGGGCCAGATCGGGCTGATCCTGAACACCCCCTCGGGCTCCGAGGCGCGCGGGGACGGCTACGAGATCCGCGCGGCGGCCACCAGCGTGGGCACCCCGATCATCACCACCGTGGCCGAGTTCGGTGCCGCGGTGCAGGCCATCGACGCGCTGC
>NZ_JAVGCZ010000086.1:0-12273 GCF_052928425.1 Glutamicibacter sp. BSL13 | reverse complement strand
CCGAGGCGCTGGGGTTGGACGCGGCCGCGCACTACGTGCCGGTCGCCGTCGGGCTGATGCTGCCGGCCGGGCAGAGCCCCACGAGCATGCAGCTGCGCGAACGCGAGGTGCTGGAGGTCATGGACCAGGTGGCCGAGACCATGCGCCTGGGCGTGCTGGCCGGCTCCCTGCGTTCCGGGGTGCTCGGGGCGGTGCTGCCGGTGGCGGCCCGGGAACTGGTCGAGGGAACCTTGCAGCGTTTCTCCCGGGAGCTGGGCGAAAGCCTGAGCCTGACGGTGGCGGTGGGCGTGGGGGCCGAGGCGACCGGGATTTCCCAGTGCGCCAAGAATCTGGAGGATGCCGCGCAGGTGGCCGAGATCGTGCCGAACCTGCCCACCCGCGCCCAGCCCTACTACCGGTTCGCGGACCTGCGCCTGCGCGGGGTGCTGGCGGCCATGGGCCAGGACGCCAGGATGCGCAGCTTCGCCCACACCGAGCTTTCCGGGGTGCTGCAGCCCCTGGACGTGGAGGGGCTGGAACTGCTCGAGCTCTACCTGCGCCACGGCGGGAACAAGTCCGCGCTGGCCAAG
This sequence comes from Glutamicibacter sp. BSL13, assembly GCF_052928425.1. Lineage (NCBI taxonomy): Bacteria > Bacillati > Actinomycetota > Actinomycetes > Micrococcales > Micrococcaceae > Glutamicibacter > Glutamicibacter sp. BSL13. Next base: position 11,704 of record NZ_JAVGCZ010000086.1, on the reverse strand, counting down.
GCCGGGTACCTCTCACGCCCCACCCTCTACGCCCGGCTGGCCAAGCTGGAGGACAAGCTGGGGCTATCGCTGGAAAGCGCCGAATCCCGGGCCAGCCTGCAGGTGGCACTGATGTGGTACCGGCTGCACGGCTAGCTCCCGGCGCCGCCTGGTCCTAGCCGTTGGCGTCGGCGGTGGGTTCCGCCTGGCCCGCACCGGGCCCGTAGAGCCGTCGGGCATCGGGCCGCTGCTGCTGGGACCAGTCCGCGATCCATTGCCCGGTGCCCGCGGAGACGTCATGCACGCCCTCCTCCAGCCAGCTGAAGTCCCCGTCCAGCAGCCGCTGGGCCAGCTTGTCATCGGTTTGCGTCGTGTTCCGCCACAGGCGCTCGAAATGCTCCTCGCAGCGCAGCGTCGCCTGCTCGCAGAATGCCTCCGCCAGGGCCAGCGCCGCATCGTGCCGGCCGTCCTGGGCCTCCTGCAGGGCGTGGGTCTTGGAGATTACCGCCGCCATGGCGAACAGTTCGGCGCCAATGTCCACGATGTGCCCCAGGAAGTTCTGCTGGCGTTCCATGGCCGCCTGCCAGCGGGCCATGCCCGCAAACGTTTGGCGGGCAATGCGCCGCGAGGCGCGTTCCACATAGCGCAGGTGCCGGGCCAGCGGACCGTATCCCGAATAGGCGGTGGGCAGGTTCCCGGAGCCCAGCGCCAGCTGGGGCAGCCATTTGGCGTAGAACCCCGAGGCCCCCATCGCGGCCTTCGCCTTCTGCTCCATGCTCGAATCCGACCGGGCCAGGTCCCCGGCGGCCTGCAGGTGCGCGTCCACCGCCTCACGGGCAATGAGCAGGTGCATGATTTCGGTGGAGCCCTCGAAGATCCGGTTGATTCGCAGGTCCCGCACCAGCTGTTCCACCGGCACCGCGCGCTCGCCGCGCTCGGCCAGGGATGCGGCCGTCTCGTAACCGCGTCCGCCGCGGATCTGCAGCAGCTCGTCGGCAATCTTGCAGGAAACCTCCGAACTGTAGAGCTTGGCCAGTGCCGCCTCGATGCGCACGTCCTTCATCCCGGCATCGGCCAGTGAGGCGGAAAGTTCAAAGACCGACTCCAGGGCGTAGGTGCTGGCGGCGATGTAGGACAGCTTGGAGGCCACCGCCTGGTGCCGGCCGATCGGATGGCCCCACTGCACGCGTGCCGCGGACCACTCCCGGGCAATCTTGGTTGCCCACTTTCCGGCCCCGGCGCACATGGCCGGAATGGAAAGCCGGCCGGTGTTCAGCGTGCTCAACGCGATCTTCAGCCCGCTGCCCTCCTTGCCCAACCGGTTGGCCACCGGCACCTTGACCCCGTGGAATCGGGTGACCCCGTTCTCAATTCCGCGTAGGCCCATGAAGGCGTTGCGGTTCTCCACGGTGATTCCGGCGCTGTCCGCCTCCACCACGAACGCGGTGATCCCGCCGCGGCCAGCCGGCTGGGAGCCGGTGGCCTCATGCGGGGCGACGGCGGCCATGACCACCAGCAGCTCGGCCACCACCCCGTTGGTGGTCCACAGCTTCGCGCCGTCCAGGATGTAGTGCTCCCCGTCCTCGCTGAGCCGGGCCTTGGTGCCCAGGCGGGCCGGGTCGGAGCCGACGTCATTCTCGGTCAGCAGAAAGGCGCTGATCGCCCCGGCGGCGCAACGCGGCAGGTAGGTGCGCTTCTGCTGCTCGGTGCCAAAGCTCTTGACCGGTTCGGGCACCCCGATGGACTGGTGGGCCGAGAGCAGCGCCCCGATAGCGGGGGAGACCGAGCCGATGCGCATCAGCGCCCGGCCGTAGTCCAGCAGGCTCAGGCCCAGTCCGCCGTATTCGGTGGGGATCTTCATCCCGAACGCTCCGATGCCGCGCAGCTCGGCGATGGTTTCATCCGGGATGCGGGCCTCGGCCTCGATGCGGGCCGCATCGATGTTCTGCACCAGGGCATCGAGCCGGGAGAGGAAGTGGGCGCCGCGTGCGGCGGCGTCCGGGTCGGGTTGCGGGAACGGGTCGATGAGGGAGAAATCGACATCCCCCATGTACAGGCCCTTGGCGAAACTGGGCCGCTGCCAGTCCTGTTCACGGGAGGCTTCGGCGACTTCCCGGGAGCGGGCCGCGTCGACGTGGTTCAATCCGGCTTGTTGGTTCATGGCAGATCCTTAGTACCAGCGCGCAATCTGCCGGCGGCAGACTGCCAGACCGATGAGGTGCCCCAAGCCTAGCGCCGAACCGGCCCCTGGGGTAGGGGTAGGCGCCGACCCAGGACCCAACAACCCAAGGCCGGATGCACCCCGGCGGGCCGCTCCAGCAGTGGAGCGGCCCGCCGGGGTGCATCCGGCCTTGGGGTCCAGGACCCTAGATCTTGCTGGAGGCCTCGGCCAGGACCGAACGCAGCGTGGATTCGATGTAGTCGAATTCGCTTTGGCCGATGGTGATCGGCGGGGCCAGCTGGATCACCGGGTCGCCGCGGTCATCGGCGCGGCAGTACAGGCCGGCCTCCCACAGGGCCGGGGTCAGGTACTGGCGCAGCAGCCGCTCGGATTCCTCGTCGTTGAAGGTCTCCTTGGTGCTCTTGTCCTTGACCAGCTCGATCCCGTAGAAGTAACCGGCCCCGCGCACGTCACCGACGATGTCAAGATCGGTGAGCTTGGAGAGGGTTTCCTTGAACTTCTCCGCGTTGTTCTTCACGTTCTCGTTCAGCGATTCGCGTTCAAAGATGTCCAGGTTCGCCATCGCCACCGCGGCCGCCACCGGGTGACCGCCGAAGGTGTAGCCGTGGTAGAAGGTGGTGTCGCCCTTGGTGAATGGCTCGAACAACCGATCCGAGGCGATCATGACGCCCAGCGGGACGTAGCCGCTGGTCAGCGCCTTGGCGCTGGTGATGATGTCCGGGACGTAGCCAAAATCATTGCACGCGAACATGGAGCCGATGCGGCCGAAGGCGCAGATGGTTTCATCCGAGACCAGCAGCACGTCGTACTCGTCGCAGATTTCACGCACGCGTTCGAAGTAGCCCGGGGGAGGCGGGAAGCAGCCCCCGGAGTTCTGCACCGGCTCCAGGAACACGGCGGCAACCGAATCGGGGCCTTCGAACTCGATGGCCTCGCGGATCCGTTCGGCGGCCCACAACCCGAAGTCCTTTTCATTGTCGGCAAACATTTCCGGGGCGCGGTAGAAGTTCGTGTTCGGTACCCGGAAGGTGCCGGGCACCAGCGGCTCGAACGGGGTCTTCATGTCCGGCAGCGAGGTGATGGCCAGCGCCCCCTGCGGGGTGCCGTGGTAGGCCAGGGCACGGGAAATCACCTTCGTCTTGCCCGGCTTGCCCTTCATCTTGAAGTGCTGTTTGGCCAGCTTGAACGCGGATTCGACCGCCTCACCGCCGCCGGTGGTGAAGAAAACGCGGTTCAGGTCGCCCGGAGCGTAGCCGGCCAGGCGCTCGGCCAGGTCAATGGCCGGTTCGTGGGCGTAGGACCACAGCGGCATGAAGGCCAACTTTTCGGCCTGCTTGGCCATGACCTCGGCCAGTTCCGTGCGGCCGTGTCCGGCGTTGACCACGAACAGGCCCGAGAGCCCGTCAAAGTATTCCTTGCCCGCATCGTCGTAGATGTTGTGGCCTTCGCCCCGGGTAATGACCGGGACGGTGCCCCCGGAGGCCAGGTGTGAATGGCGGGCCATGTGCATCCACAGGTGGTCGCGGGCGGCTTGTTGGCGGTCTGTGCCGCGTGGAGTTGTGCTCATCTCGTTCCCCAGTTGTATTCCTGTTTCTTTAGCGAGAGGTACATGAAGGTGGTGGTGCTTTTGACCCCTTCGATGCCCCTGATGTTGGCGACGACGCGAAGCAGGTCCTCGTCGTTGGCGCAGATGACTTCCGCCAGGATGTCCGATGGACCGGCGGTGACCACGCAGTAGTCGACCTCGGGCAGGGCCGCGATGCGATCCGCTGTGGTGTTGATGTCTTGGGAGGCGACGATGCCGATCATGGCCTGGCGGGTGAAGCCCAGTTCCAGCGGGTCGGTGACCGCCACGATCTGCATCACGCGGCTTTCGACCAGTTTTTGTACCCGCTGCCGGACAGCGGCTTCACTCAGGCCCACGGCCTTGCCGATAGCCGCATAGGAGCGACGCCCGTCCTCCTGCAGCTGCTCGATGATCTCCTTGGAGATTTCGTCAATTGCGTGGGGGGTACTTCCGTTGTGCGGCACCGTCATTAAATATCGACCTCCCCGGTCATTGCTGGAAGCGCCGTTGCCACCCGGCCGCGGCACTGAGGTGTAATCCCGACCATACAGCGACTAAATCAGTTGTGGAAGGGCTATGGAGAAAATGATTTCGTTGCACCCTTTCGGACGAGTAAAGGATTCTTTCGTTTGGCTCTTGTTTCGCGCCGGAAATGCTGAAAGGATAAGCGGCACCAACGACTGTGGTGCACGCCACAGTTTCCCGTGGACCTTGCTGATGAAGGGAAGCCCATGTCTCACTCGCAAAGACGACTGCCTGAAGATCCACAGATCAGGGCGCTGGCCCAGGCCCTGGCCGCCCGCTCCATGTCCCGCCGTTCGGTGCTGGGGGCCGCCGGCGCGTTGGGACTCACCGGTCTGCTGGCAGCCTGCGGCACCAGCGGCACCGGAGGGGGAACCTCGGCGGCGCCGGTGGACGTCACCGATCTGTCCGACTCCGAAAAGGTCGTGAACTGGGCCAACTGGACGCTGTACCTGGACTACGACGACAAGACCAAGAAGTATCCCACCCTGCAGCAGTTCACCAAGGACACCGGCATCAAGGTGAACTACTCCGAGGACATCGACGGCAACGACACCTACTACGGCAAGGTGCAGGGCCAGCTGGCCGCGGGCCAGGACATTGGCCAGGACATCTTCACCCTCACCGACTGGATGAGTGCCCGGCTGATCCGCCAGGGCTACACCCAGGAACTGGATCACGGCAACATCCCGAACATCTCCAACCTGCTGCCCAACCTGCAGGAGGTGGACTTTGACCCCGGACGCAAGCACTCACTGACCTGGCAGTCCGGCTACGCCGGCATCGCCTGGAACAAGAAGCGTTTCCCCAAGGGCCTGAAAACCGTTGCCGACCTGTGGCAGCCGGAGCTGAAGGGCCGGATCACCGTGTTGGATGAAATGCGCGACACCATGGGATTGCTGATGCTCGACAACGGTGTGGACATCTCGGGGCAGTGGGGCGAATCGGAGTTCGGTACCGCCCTGGATACCCTGCGCCAGAACATTTCCAACGGCCAGATCCGCCAGGTCAAGGGCAACGCGTACAAGGAGGACTTCATCTCCGGGGATGCGATTGCCGGGATCGTGTGGTCCGGGGACATCGTGCAGATGAACTTCGAGAACGACGACCAGTGGGAGTTCGTGCTGCCCGAAGCCGGCGGCACCCTGTGGAGCGACAACATGATGGTGCCCATTGCCGCACCCCACAAGGCCCACGCCGAGAAGTTGATGAACTTCTACTACGAGCCGCAGGTGGCCGCCGAGGTCGCGGCGTACGTGAACTTCATTTCCCCGGTCGTGGGGGCCCGCGAAGCCATGCAGTCCATTGACCCGGAACTGGTGGACAACCCGCTGATCTTCCCCACTGAGGAAGACCTCAACCGTGCCTTCGCCTTCCGGTCTTTGGAACCGGAGGAGGAAACCAGCTTCAGTTCCGAATTCCAAAGCGCCATCGGGGCTTAAGAAGCCGAGGGGAGCAGATTCGTAATGTCTCGTGCACAACACCAGGCAGGGCAGCGGCGCGCGCTTTCCCGGGCGATTGCCGAAGCACAGATGACCCGGCGCGGGGTGCTGGGCGGTGCGGCGGGCCTGGCCCTGGCCGGGCTGCTGGCGGCCTGCGGCACCGGGGGAACGGGCAAGACCACCACCGCTCCCACCGCCGCCGCCGACCTCTCCGACGCGGAGCAACGGCTGGGATGGGCGAACTGGACGCTGTACCTGGACTACGACGACCAGTCCAAGACGTACCCGACACTGGAGAAATTCATCAAGCAGTCCGGGATCGATGTGCAGTACTCCGAGGACATCGACTCCAATGACTCGTATTACGGGAAAATCCAGGGACAGCTGGCGGCCGGGCAGGACATCGGACAGGACCTGATCACTCTCACCGACTGGATGAGCGAACGGCTGATCCGCATGGGGTACGCCCAGGCGCTGGACCACGCCAACATCCCCAACCTGGCCAACCTGCTGCCGGATTTGAAGGACGTGCGCTTTGACCCGGGACGGAAATTCTCACTGACCTGGCAATCCGGCTACACGGGCCTGGCCTGGAACAAGAAGGCCTTCCCCAAGGGGCTGCGTAACGTCGAGGACTTGTGGGATCCGGCGCTCAAGGGACGGGTGACGGTGCTGGACGAAATGCGCGACACCATGCCCATGCTGCTGCTGGACCAGGGCGTGGACATCGCCGGCAACTGGGGTCAGGACGAATACTCCTCGGCCCTGGAAGTGCTCGAACGCAACATCGCCAACGGGCAGATCCGGCAGGTCAAGGGCAACTCGTACAAACAGGACTTCGTCTCCGGGGACGCCCTGGCCGGGATCGTGTATTCCGGGGACATCACCCAGCTGAACTTCGAGGAGGGGGACCAGTGGGAGTTCATCATGCCCGAGCGGCGGGGGCTGATCTGGTCCGACAACTTCATGGTGCCCATCGGGGCCCGGCACAAGGCCAACGCCGAGAAGCTCATGGACTTCTACTACGACCCGGTCGTCGCCGCGGAGGTGGCCGCATACGTGAACTACCTCTGTCCGGTGGTCGGCGCCCAGCAGGAAATGGCCAAGATCGACCCGGAGCTGGTCGAGGACCCGCTGATCTTCCCGGATCAGGAGTTCCTGGCCAAGGCCACCACCGAACGTGAACTGTCGGTTGAGGAAGAAACCGACCTGCAGAACCAATTCCAAGCAGTCATTGGGGTATAGGACGAAATGAACACTCAAATTCGCAGCCGGGAATCGGCCAAGACCCGCACCAACACCAGCGAAGGCGCGGATCTGCACCTGCGCAGCATCTCCAAGCGCTTCGCGGAATTCATTGCCGTGGACCAGCTGGACCTGACGGTGCCCTCGGGCACCTTCTTCGCCCTGCTCGGCCCCTCGGGCTGCGGCAAGTCCACCACCCTGCGGATGATCGCCGGACTGGAGGCCCCCAGCGTGGGCAGCATCTCCATCGGCGGCCAGGACGTCACCCAGCTGCCCAGCCACCAGCGGCCGGTGAACACGGTGTTCCAGTCCTACGCGCTGTTCCCGCACATGAGCGTGCTGGAGAACGTGGCGTTCGGGCTCAAGCGCAAGAAGGACCGCGAAGCGATGCCCAAGGCGAAAGCCGCCCTGGAGCTGGTGGAGCTCGGGCACCTGGCCACCCGAAAACCCGCCCAGCTCTCCGGCGGCCAGCAGCAGCGCGTGGCCCTGGCCCGTGCCCTGGTCAACCGTCCCCAGGTGCTGCTGCTCGACGAGCCGCTCGGCGCCCTGGACATGAAGCTGCGCCGCCAGATGCAGCTGGAGCTGAAGAACATCCAAACCGAGGTGGGACTCACGTTCATCCACGTGACCCACGACCAGGAGGAGGCCATGACCATGGCCGACGTGGTCGCGGTCATGAACGAGGGACGCATCGAGCAGATGGGCCCGCCCCGCGAACTCTACGACCTGCCGCGCACCGCCTTCGTGGCCAACTTCCTGGGCAAATCCAACCTGATGCGCGGCGAGGTCACCGGCGGCGAGGCCGGCATGCTGCGCGTGGATGTCGCAGGCAACCAGGTCCTGCTGCCGGCCGAACGCGCCGTCTCCGCCCAGGGACAGATCATGGTTGGGGTGCGCCCGGAAAAGATGCACATCGCCGCCACCCCGGATGCGGTGGAACCGGGGGCGAACCTGCTCAGCGGCACCATCAAGGACGCCTCGTTCACCGGCACCACCACCGAGTACCTGGTGCAGGTGGAGGGGATCGGCCTGCTGGGCACGTTCTCGCAGAACCGCGGGCAGCAGCCCGGGGACGTGGGTGAACGCGTCTACCTCTCCTGGGACCCGGTGCACACCTTCGGACTGGAGGGCAGCGAAAACGCGGCCGCGGGGGTGGAGGAGTCATGAGCACCCCGGTGATGACCAAGCGCGGAAAGATCGCGGACCTGCGCAGCAAGGAGGAGATCAAGGCCGAACGCAAGAAGGGGCGCACCGGCCTGTACCTGGTGCTGCCCGGCATCATCGGGCTGCTGCTGTTCTTCGCGCTGCCGGTGCTGGTGCTGCTGTCCATGTCGCTGTACACCCGCCCACCGGGCGCGGAAATCGGGGAATTCGTCCCCTCCTTCCAGATCAGCAACTACGCCACGGTGCTGTCGGCGTACTGGCCCGAGCTGCTGCGCTCCTTCTGGTTCGCACTGATCGCCACGGTGCTGGCACTGCTGACCGGCTACCCGATGGCGTACCTGGTGGCGGTGCGCCTGCGCAACCACGGGCTGCTCAAGGGCATCCTGCTGGTGCTGCTGATCGCCCCCTTCTTCTCCAGCTTCATCCTGCGCACCCAGGCCTGGAAACAGATCCTGGCCGATGAGGGATTCGTCGCCCAGAGCCTGAAGGCGCTGGCGCTGCTGCCGCCCGACGGGCACCTGACCGCGACACCCTTCGCCGTCGTGGCGGGGCTGACCTACAACTTCCTGCCGTTCATGGTGCTGCCGATCTATGCCAACCTGGACCGCCTGGACACCCGGCTGCTGGAGGCCTCCGGGGACCTGTACGCCAGCCCGGCGACCACCTTCCGCAAGGTCACCCTGCCGTTGTCGGCGCCCGGGGTGTTCGCCGGAACCCTGCTGACGTTCATCCCGGCGGCCGGCGACTACATCAACGCCGCACTGCTGGGCAACAACCGCAACACCACGATGATCGGCCAGGTCATCGACTCCCGGTTCTTCCGGGTCATTGACTATCCGGGGGCGGCGGCACTCAGCTTCGTGCTGATGCTCTCCATCCTGATCCTGGTCATTATCTATATCCGACGTTTTGGCACCAAGGAATTGATGTAGGAGCACATGATGCGACACAAGATTGGACGTTGGATCATCCCGGCCATCGGCGGGCTGGCCTTTATCTACCTGCTGGTGCCGATCGCGTACATATTTATCTACTCCTTCAATGACGCCGGCCGCACCAACCTGGAGTGGCGCGGCTTCACCTGGGGGAACTGGCTGAACCCATGCGGCGCCCCGGCCGTATGCCAGGCACTGGGCAACTCGCTGCAGATCGGGGTGGTCGCCACCGTGATTGCCACCGCGCTGGGAACCTGCGTCGCCCTGGGGCTGGTGCGCTACAAGTTCAGGTTCCGCAACGTCAGTGACCTGCTGATCATCCTTCCCCTGGCCACGCCGGAAGTGGTGCTCGGTGCGGCGCTGCTGGCGCAGTTCTTGAACCTGGGATGGGAACTGGGATTCACCACGATCGTGATTTCCCACGTGGTGTTCTGCATGGCCTTTGTGATTGTCACGGTGCGGGCCCGGGTCTCGGCCCTGGATCCCACACTGGAGGAGGCCGCAGCGGACCTGTACGCCAACCCGCGCACCACATTCTGGAAGGTCACCTTCCCGCTGCTGCTGCCCGGCATCATCGCCGCCGCCCTGCTGAGCTTCGCGATGAGCTTTGATGACTTCATCATCACGAACTTCAACTCGGGCAACTATGAGACCTTCCCGAAGTTCATCTACGTGGCCGCCACGCGCGGCATCCCGGCCCAGGCCAATGTCATCGGCTCGGCCATGTTCATCCTGGCCTTGCTGGTCGTGGTCATCGGGCAGGTGCTCAGCTACCGCAAACGCCGCGCCCTGGAAAAAGCGCAGTAAGCCGCCAAGTGAGACCACCGGCCGCAGGACAGCACCCGTGCTGCGCTACGGCCGGTGGCGGCTGCCGGGCGGGGAGCGCCGGCCACGGTGGCCTACACTTGGTTCCCGGGGCGCAACCCAGGCGGTGGAACGACAGTGAACGGGGTACGGGGCACGATGGAAGATCAGCAAGTCTGGCTCAGCGAGGAACAACGCGAGGCCTGGCTGGCCCTGAACAGCGTGATCACCCTGCTGCCCGGAGCACTGGATACCGAGCTGCAGAACCTGCAGGGCATCACCCTGTTCGACTACCACATGCTCGCGATGCTCTCCGAGGCCCCGGAACGCAACCTGACCATGACCGAGCTGGCCTCGCGCAGCAGCGCCTCGCTCTCCCGGCTGTCCCACGTGGTGAAGAAGCTTGAGGCCCGCGGCTGGGTGGTGCGCCTGCAGTCCAAGGGGGACGCGCGTGTGAAGATCGCCTCATTGACCACCAAAGGATGGGACATGCTGGTGCAGATGGCCCCGCATCATGTGGCCACGGTACGCCAACTGGTTTTCGAATCCCTTGATGACAAGGACGTTAAGGATCTGAGGCGGATTGCGCGAAAAATTGTGCAGCGTCTGGACCCCGAACACTGGATCCTGGAGCGCTCCTGAGCCGATTTGGATTGCCGCCGATTTATTGGCTATCCTAATATGGCGTTAATCGCGCGCTTCGTTGTGCCGCCATTGCGGTGGCATGGTGGGCGTGCGTAGCCCGTAATACCGAATATCGCGACCACCTGAGTACGGGGAAAATGCTCTACCGGTCACGAAGTTCACCGTCTTACATGCTTCAAGGCGCTTCGGTTGGTTCTCACCCAGCCTGGTTACCTTCATAGTGTGCAGTATTAACGGTGTTTCACTGGTTGGCGGGACTCATAACGCCTGAGTGGTATGGGCTCGTTGGCCCTTGTCACGCGCGAGTACCGTCAAATTTTACTACTACTAACTGAGGAGTGATCATGGCAGCTGTATGCCAGGTGACCGGTGCAGTTCCGAACTTCGGACACAGCATCTCCCACTCGCATCGTCGCACCAAGCGTCGTTTCGACCCGAACATCCAGAAGAAGACCTACTGGGTTCCTTCCCTGCGTCGTAAGGTGACCCTGAACGTTTCCGTTCGCGGTATGAAGCTGATCGACGTGCGCGGTATCGACGCCGTTGTTTCCGAACTGCTTGCGAAGGGTGTGAAGCTCTAAACATGGCAAAGAAGGATAAGGACGTACGTCCGATCATCAAGCTGAAGTCGACCGCCGGTACCGGATTCACTTACGTGACCCGCAAGAACCGTCGTAACAACCCGGACCGCATGGTTCTGAAGAAGTACGACCCGGTTGTCCGTAAGCACGTTGAATTCCGAGAGGAGCGCTAAGACATGGCCAAGAAGTCAAAGATCGCCAAGAACGAACAGCGCAAGGTCATCGTCGAGCGTTACGCCGAAAAGCGTCTCGAACTGAAGAAGACCCTTGTGGACCCGAACGCTTCCGACGAGGCTCGCGAAGCAGCCCGCGTGGGCCTGCAGAAGCTTCCTCGTGACGCTTCGCCGGTGCGCGTGCGCAACCGCGACTCCATCGACGGTCGCCCGCGCGGTACCTTCCAGAAGTTTGGTATCTCCCGTGTTCGCTTCCGCGACATGGCTCACCGCGGTGAGCTGCCGGGCATTACCAAGTCCTCCTGGTAAGCACCAAAGTTTAGGGATTCGTCCCCAGCAGCATGCCGCTGCGCCGACTGGCGCGGCGGCATGCTGCCGTTAACGGCCGAACTGGATCATCACGGCCGTGGCTGGTCGGTGCGCCGCTGCCACCAGCGCCGGCGGGCCGCGGGCTCGTTCGAGGGC
>NZ_JAVGCZ010000085.1:0-12340 GCF_052928425.1 Glutamicibacter sp. BSL13 | reverse complement strand
CCGAGAACTGCTAGGCCGCGGCCGGCGGGTGCAGCGGCAGGCGCATGGAGACCGATGTGCCGTGCCCGTCACGCGAGCGCAGGATCAGTGTGCCGCCGTGGTGGGCCACGATGACCCGCACCAGCGCCAGACCGATCCCGGAGCCGGGCATGTCCCGGGCGTTGGAGGCGCGGGCCAGCTCCTCCAGCACCAGGTCCTGTTCCTCCTCCGGGATCCCGCCACCGGTGTCGGCAATGTCAATGATGAGCGAGCCGTCCAGTTCCTAGGCGGTGATCTCGATGCTGTCCCCGGCCGATGAGTACTTGATGGCGTTGCTCAACAGGTTGTGCAGGCTCAGGCGCAGCAGGTCCGGGTCGCTGAATCGCCGGCAGCGGCCACGGAGCCTTGGGCAGGTGCAGGGAGATCCGGCGTTGTTCGGCGTCCCGGCCCTGGGGTCCTTCGTCCGTGTCATCCAGCACGTCACGCAACAGCTGTTCCACGTCCACTGAACGCGTTCAAGTTGGGCGACCTCCAGCTCCGCCAGCCCGCGCAGGTCCCCAACCAGCCGGGAAAGCCGCCGGGTTTGGGTGGCAACGCTGCCCCAACTGGCCGCATCGGGCAGCTGGTCCTCACTGCCGCTGATCACCGCCTGCAACACGGTCAGCGGATTTTTCAGCTCGTGATCCAGCCGCCGCAGCAGCCGCCGCCGGGCCTGGTCGCCCTCGGAGGTGATCTTGGCCCGCAGGTCCTGGATTTGCCGCTCGGTGCTGCGGCGCTGGCGCAGCACCAGGGCGCAGCCGGTGAAGGCCGCGGCCCCCAGGACCAGCGGCACCAGCCACAGCGGCATGAGGATGGACAGGTCCAATCCGCCGGCCAAGAAGAACAGCAGGATCGCGGCCGCCAGGGCGAGCACCGGGATGCTAAACAACGCGAACAACAGTGCGAGCTGGGCCCCGTCGGCGGCACGGCGGCCGGTGTCGATGGTGGTCCGTACCCTAGCCACGGCGCACCTGCGCGGCCAGGCGGTACCCGTGGCCGGGCACCGTTTCAATCAGGGTGGGGGCCGCAGCATCATCACCAAAGGAGCGGCGGATCTCGGCGATCCGGTGGTCCACCGCACGGGTGGAGACAGCGAATTCAAAGCCCCACAGGGTTTCGAGCAGCCGTTCACGGCTGTGCACCTCGTCGGGCCGGGTCAACAGGTATTCCAGCAGCGTCAGCGCCTTGGGCGTCAAGGTGACCTCGACCCCCGAATTCCATAGCCGCCGTGCCGAGCGGTCCAGTTTTAGGGTGCCCCCGGCGTGTTCGGCCACCAGCACCTGGGCGCTGCCCAGCGACTGGGTGGCGGACTGCAGGCGGCGCAGCACCGCCCGGATCCTGGAGAGCAGCTCCTGCGGGGCGAAGGGCTTGTTCAGGTAGTCATCGGCTCCCTCGTCCAGCGCCGCCGAACGTTCGTCGGCCTCCCCGACCACTGTCAAGAGGATCACCGGGGTCCAGTCCTCGCGTTCACGCAGGGTGCGCAGCAGCGCCCTGCCATCCAGGTAGGGCATCATCACATCCGAGACGATGACCGACACCAGTTGGCTCTCCAGCAGCTGCAGTGCCTCGGCGCCGTTGCCGGCGGTGTGCACCTCCAGTCCGCTGCGGCGCAGGTAGCCGCCCAGGGTGGCCAAAATGTCCTGCTCGTCATCGACGAGCAGGACCGAGGCGCCGTCGCTAGCGCTCATGGGCGAAGTATCCTTACCGGTGGGCGGGTGGTGGACAGGATCCCAGCCTATTGAGCTTGCGGCCTAGAGATCCAGTTCGGCGCTGCCCACCGCGTCGTGGCGCAACACGTTCTTGGACCCGTGGTTCTCCACATCCGGGTCATCCTCATAGGCCGGATCCCAGCCCACGTGGTTGCCCGAACCGCTGACCTCCACGTTGTCCAGGTCCAGCACCGCGATGACGTTGTTGTTCCCGCGCACCATCAGGTCATCAATCTCGGTGGCGGCAATCACCAGGTTGTCCCCGCTGACCACCACGTCGTCACAGTCGCCGGTGATGTTGATGACCGTGTTCTTGTCCTTGATGTACAGGTCATCGGCGTCGTTCTGGCCATGATCCTCATCCAGGCACTCCAGCTTCCTGGCGGCGTTGGAATTGATGCTCTTGAAGATTTCCGAGAAGCTCGCCTCCTGGGCGCCCGTCGCGGCGGGGCTGGAAGAGGTGGCCGCCGGGGCGGAGGAGCTGGGGCTCGGCTGCGCGGTGGGGGACTGGGTGTCCTGCTCCGGGGCCGAGGGGCTGGTGATCGGTCCGCTGGAGGTTTCGGTGCCGTTTTCCGGTTGCACGCTCACACAACCGCTCAACCCGGCGGAGGCGAGCAGGAGGACCGCCAGCGAGAGCCCCGCGCTATGCATTGTCTTCTTTTCCACGGTGAACGAGTCCTTATCGTCAAGGCGGGGATCCCGCCAAAATCAATCTTTCTACCCTTGAGCCTATGGAGTTTCGGTCCTGGGCAGGTCGCACCGCTGTTTCAGGGTTGTCGCAGTTTTGCGACAGGCGATCTTCACGCAGATAGCGGGCCGCAGACGAAAAAGCGGCTGGCACCAGTGTCCTGGTGCCAGCCGCGCCGACCATCTGCCGGTCACACTCGTAGGCAGGTGGAGACGGTAGCCGTGGGTTTTTCGGGGCCTACGATTCGTCGGCGTGCGCCGGGGTTGCGGTCGCCGCGCCCTGGTGGGTGGCGCCGCCCTCATCGGTCCAGTCCTGACCGATGTCATCGGAGAGCTTGGGGTCCGAGACGTGGTCCTTCAGCTTGGCGTCCTGCTCGTTGGCCTTGTCTTGGTTGTTCGAGGTGTTCTGCATGAGCCGTCCTCCTGATTCCGTGTGGTTGATTCAGCATCCGCGCCGGTCCGGTGTCCGCCCGGCGGGCAGATCCGGCGTTGGCCCGGTTCTAGCGTTCCGGCTGGGTTTCCGGTTCCGGTGGCGGTGGCGGGGCAGTGGGATCCAGCGGCGGCTGGGTCGGCCCGGTCGGGTCGGTGTGCGGTTCCGGTGGGGCCGTGGGGTCGCTGGGCGGTTCCATGGGCCCGGTCGGGTCATGCGGGGTGACCGGTGGCTCGGTGGGATGTCGGTGTCCGAACATTGTGTCCCTCCTTCGTTCTGCGGCGATCCAGCGGCGGCGGGCTGCCGCCCCCCTGGTGCCGGAATCGATTGGACTAGCCACGATACTGCCCGCCCCGCAGCCAACCCGCATCCAAAAGTGCATTCCATGGGGATTGCCAGTATTGGCCAAAGGCGTTCCCAGCAGGCCTTTCCCTGCCTGCTTCCGCAGGAACGCGCGGCTTGCGGAACGGTGGAGGAGGTGAACAACCGGGTAAAACCTTGGAAGCAGGTGAAAGAACGGGACCGAGGTACACATCCCGGGCGCGGAGGGTTAGAGTTCAAATTAGGGCCCTTGGCCGTAACCGCCAAGGGTTGTTGGAAAGCAAGTTGAAGTGACCACCTGAAGGGGGAGCAAACCTTGTCTGATTCCGTAAAGAAGACACCAGCAGGGAAGACCAAGCGGGAAAACGCCGAGAACGGTTTCGTCGCCACCGAGGAGCTGCGTGACGCCCTGCAGTCCGTCCTGGTGAACCTGATCGACCTGCAGCTTGTGGGCAAGCAGGCGCACTGGAACATTGTGGGCCCGAACTTCCGCGACCTGCACCTGAACCTGGACGAGGTCGTGGACATCGCCCGCAAGGGTTCAGACGAGATCGCCGAACGTATGCGGGCATTGCACGCCACCCCGGACGGGCTGGTGGGCACCGTATCGAAGTACACCGAGTTGGAGCAGCCCACGAACGGCGAGATTCTGACCACCAAGGCCGTGGACCTGATGGTCGACGCCGTGCAGACCACGGTGGGAGTCATGCGCCGGGTGCATGACGCAGTGGATGAGGCCGACCCGACCTCGGCTGACATCCTGCATGAGTACATCTCGCAACTGGAACAGCAGGCCTGGTTCATCAGCGCCGAAAACCGCAAGCCATAACCCGGACAGGTTTTCCGGCTCTGGCCAGGGGCCAGTTTTTCGCGGCACGTCCCCTCGTGGGGCGTGCCGCTCGCCGTCTGCGCAAGTTGTCACCCGCACCAGAGCCGGCCGTGGGGCCTTAGCGCCCCAGCAGCGCGCGTGATTCCAGGCCCGCCAGATAGTCCGCGAACCCGCCCTGCAGGCGACCGGTCAGCCGGCCGGAAGTGACCACCGGGATCTGGGCGGTGGCGTGCAGCCGGGCACCGGCTGCCCGCAGCCGGCGCACCAGGCCCACATCCTCATGCGCGGTGACCGGTTCAAATCCGCCGGCGCGCAGGTAGTGGGCGGCATTGAATGCCAGGTTTGCCCCGTGCACGTGCCCGTGACCGGGTTCGGGTAGGTAGTGCTGCCGCCACTGCCGGTAGCGGTGGGGTTCCAATTCCTTCTCATCGGGTTGCACAGTGCCCAGCACCGCGTCCGCGCCCTGGGCCGCGGCCAGCAGCACCGTCAGCCAGTTGACCGGCACCCGGCTGTCGGCGTCGCTGCACGCCACCCAGGTGGCCACCGGGGAGGCGCCGCTTAGTTCCAGGGCTCGTTGGACCCCGGCCGCGCGGCCGGCCCCGACGCTGCCAAAGTTCCCAGGCAGCGCATGGAAGCGGGCATCGGCGCGCGCCCAGTCGTGCACCAGCTGACCGGAGAGGTCAGTGCAGCGGTCCAGCACGAGCACCGCATGCAGTTCCACCTGCGGCGCGCACTGGGCGAAGCGGTCCATGGCGGCCGCCAGGTGGGCCAGGCAGGCGGGCAGGTGTTCTTCTTCGTTGTGCACCGGGATCACGATGGCCAGTGCCCGCAGCGGCTCATTCATCGGTTCCACCCTTACGCCGGTAGATCTCCAGCAGGAAGTCCGGTTCGCGGTGTTCGACCACCGGATGCCAGCCTGGCAGTTCCCGGGCCATGGCGTGCACCGTTTCCCCGTCCAGCGTCCAGCCCCGGATCGGGTGCAGCCAATGGCAGAGCACCAGTTCCCCGTCGGGCGCCATCTGCCGGTCACAGTGGGAGAGCAGTTCGGCCAGTTCATCGGCGGCCAGGAAGTAGCCGGTCTCGCTGATGACCACCAGGTCCCAGCCGTCCTGCTCCGTCGGCCACTGCTGCGGTACGGTCGCCTCACGCACCTGGGCGTGGGGCAGGTGGGCCAGCCGGTCACGGGCCGTGGTGACCGCGGTGGCGCTGGCATCCAAGCCCAGGAACCATTGACTGCGTTCGGCGAGCGCTGCGGACAGCTCCCCGATGGAGCACCCGACTTCCAGGGCCTGGCGGTAGCCGTCCCGGGCCAGGCTGGCCAGCAGCACCTGGCGCTTGCGCCGTTCATAGTCGCTGGTGCGGTAGTCCCATGGGTCTTCGCGCTGCTGGTAGAGCTGTTCGAAGACCTGTGGGGCGTCGCTGCCCGAGTGCGTGTTGGCGGGGGTGTAGCGCAGGACCTCGGTCCCGTTGCCGAAGTGGGCGCTGAACGCGGCGCTGAGCAGCACCTCGTCCCCGGGCTGGTCGGACAGCGGGGCCACCTGGGAGCGGTGGGCGGCCATGGCCGCGGCCTTGGCCTGCTGCTGCGCTTCGCTCAGCTGTAGGCGGCGCCAGTGGCGCCACCGGGAGTCCTGGTCTGGTTCGGCCCAGTGCCAGTACCAGAGCGGGAACTCCAGCAGCGCCAGCCCGTGGCGGCTGGCGGCCTCGGCGGCCAGGCGGCCCAGGGTCTCATGGTCGATGTGCCCGTCGCCGCGGTAGGTGGAGGCCAGCACCGTGGCGGGGCCGGCCAGTGCCAGCTCCAGGGCGTCGGTGATGGCCTTGGCGTGTCCGGCCAGCTGGCCATCGGGCAGCCCCAACACGTCCCAGGTCAACGTGCCGTGCGTGGTGGCCGTGGCATCCAGCTGGCGCAGGGCGTCGCCGATTTCCCGGCGGCGGATGGCGGCCAGCTGTTCGGGGCGGTGGGTTGGGGAGTCAGGGTGGGAGGCTTCTCCGGCGCTGCACACCAGCACGTGCACTGCGGCGCCGCGGGCCAGGCACTGCTGGATCAACCCGCCGGCGCCCAGGGTCTCATCATCCGGGTGCGCGGCCAGCACCACCAGGGTGCCGCCGGCGCCGGGCAGGGCCTGCTCGTCCAGTTCCCCCAGCCGTTGCCGGCCGGCCGCCCGCCAGGAGCTGGCGGGAGTTCCGGCGTCGCGGTGGTCGAAGCTCACCATGGCCCACCGGCCTGCAGCACTTGGCCGCCCAGGGCGGCGTCATCCCGGGCTCCATGGTGCTGGCGCAGGTAGATGCCCAGGTCCGCGACCCGGCGGGCGTGCGCGTCATCCCCGGCCAGGGGGCCGGGGCCGGTGGCTTCGGGGACCATGGCCAGCAGCCGCTGGCAGACGGCGGCGACGTGGCCGCGCACGGTCAGGGCGTCCGCCCAGTCCAGCCGTTGTGCATCGGCGCGCCCGGCCGCGTTGGCGAGCGCCAGCCCGGCACCATGCAGCAGCCGGTGCCCCTCGCCGAGCCAGGACAGGGCCAGCTGGTCCGGTTCGCGGCGCTGGGCGGAGGCGAACAGTGTCCGGTACAGGCCCACCGCCCCGCCAAACCAGCAGGCGGCCACCCCGACCGCGCCGACGGCGAAGCCCGGACGGTCCAGGTACCACCCGACGGCGCCGATGGGCTGGGCCGGTACGGCGGTGAAGTGCACGCTGCCGCTGGGGATGTGGGCCAGCCCGCGGCTGTGCCAGGTGCCCTGCTGCACCTCGACGCCCGCATCGCTTAGCTGCACGGCAAAGATCCGCCGGCCCTGCGTGGTGTGGGCGCTGACGATGGCCCGGCTCAGGTTCCCGGCCAGGGAGCACCAGGGCTTGGTGCCGTTCAGGTGCCAGGTGTCCTCGCCATCCTGTTCGGCGGTGAGCAGCTGGTGGGGTGCCTCGGCCGCGTAGACGCCCCAGGTGCTGCCCGCAGCCCACTCGTGCCCGGCCTGGCGCAGGATGGCGGCCGCGTCCAGGTGGGGTTCGATGGTGCGGGCGGCGGCCAGGTCAATGGCGGCGATGGTGGCCAGCCATTGCCACAGCCCGGCCGTGTTTCCGGTGCCGGGCACCGGCGGGATGCCGGGGTGCGCACTGAGCACCCGCAGCAGCGGTTCGGGGTGGCCCTGGCAGTGTTCGGCCGCGGTGAGCAGTTGCCCGGCCGGCTCCCAGTCCAACGGATCCGCCGGTGCGGCGGGGTTCAAAACCACGGTCTGCACGCCCCCTGGGAGCACCTGATCACCTCATGTTCGCGTCCTGCAATGTGGCACCAGTGTGCAACATCAGGTGCCCGGCACTCCAGCGCTCCCATGGAGGATTCAGCAAGCCCGCGAGTCAACCGCCAACTGGCGGGCCGGTGGACCGGGGGTTGGCTGGGCTGGGCGGTTAGGGCATGGGGATGCGCACCCCGCGTTCGGCGGCGACCTGCCGGGCCCGGTCGTACCCGGCATCCACGTGGCGGATCACGCCCATGGCCGGGTCGTTGGTCAGCAGCGCCGTCAGCTTCGCGGCGGCCAGCTCGGTGCCATCGGCCACCGAAACCTGCCCGGCGTGGATGGAGCGGCCCATCCCCACCCCGCCGCCGTGGTGGATCGAGACCCAGGTGGCCCCGGAACTGGCGGCGCTCAGCGCGTTCAGCAGCGGCCAGTCCGCCACCGCGTCCGAACCGTCGGCCATCGCCTCGGTCTCCCGGTAGGGGGAGGCCACCGAACCCGAATCCAGGTGGTCGCGCCCGATCACGATCGGCGCGGAGACCTTGCCCTCGGCCACCAGCTGGTTGAACAGCAGCCCCGCCCGGTGGCGCTCGCCGTAGCCCAGCCAGCAGATGCGCGCGGGCAGGCCCTCGAATTCAACGTGCTCGGCGGCCGCGTCCAGCCAGCGGTGCAGGTGCCCGTTCTCGGGGAACAGCTCCTTCAGCGCCCGGTCGGTGACCTCGATGTCCTTCGGGTCCCCGGACAGCGCCACCCAGCGGAACGGGCCCAGCCCCTCGCAGAACAGCGGGCGGATGTAGGCCGGCACGAAGCCGGGGAACGCGAAGGCCCGCTCATAGCCGCCCTTGCGGGCCTCGTCGCGGATGCAGTTGCCGTAGTCGAACACCTCGGCCCCGGCGTCCTGGAAGCCGACCATCGCCGCGACGTGGCGGGCCATGGAGGCCTGGGCCTTCTTGGTGAACCCGACCGGGTCGGCCTGTGCCTCGGCGTGCCAGGCCTCCAGGGTGTGCTCCACCGGCAGGTAGCTGAGCGGGTCGTGCGCGCTGGTCTGGTCGGTGACGATGTCCACCTGCAGCTCACCACGCTGCTGGCGTTCGAGCAGCTGCCCGAACACCTCGGCGGCGTTGCCCACATAACCCACCGACAGCGCCCGGCGTTCATGTTTGGCGGCCATCACCTTGGCCACCGCGATGTCCAGGTCCAGTTCCACCTCATCGAGGTAGCGCTTGGCGGCGCGGCGGCGCAGCCGGGCTTCGTCCACGTCCACGATCAGCACCGCCCCGCCGTTCAGGGTCACCGCCAGCGGCTGGGCCCCGCCCATCCCGCCGCACCCTCCGGTCAGGGTCAGCGTGCCAGCCAGGGTGCCGTCAAAGCGCTTGCGTCCGATGGCGGCGAAGGTCTCAAAGGTGCCCTGCAGGATGCCCTGGGTGCCGATGTAGATCCAGGACCCGGCGGTCATCTGGCCGTACATCATCAGCCCCTCGGCCTCCAGCTTGCGGAAGTGCTCCCAGTTCGCCCAGTCCCCGACGAGGTTGGAGTTGGCGATCAGCACCCGCGGCGCCCACCGGTTGGTGCGCAGCACGCCCACCGGCTTGCCGGACTGCACCAGCAGCGTCTCATCCTCCTCCAGGTCCTTGAGGGTTTGGATGATCGCCTCGTAGGCGGCCCAGTTGCGTGCGGCCTTGCCGGTGCCGCCGTAGACCACCAGATCCTCGGGGCGTTCGGCGACCTCCGGGTCCAGGTTGTTCATCAGCATGCGCAGCGGCGCCTCGGTGGCCCAGGACTTGGCGCTCAGGGTGGTGCCGCGCGGGGCGCGGATGGTGTGCGGTGAGTGGGACGTGGTGGACATCTAGGCTCCTTTGCGCGGCGGATGTGCTGTTGCCTCCATCATTGGCCATCCGCGCCGGCAGTGACACCGCTCACCGGCCGCTGTTGTCCGGGATCCCGGACTCTACCGCCGGGTGGTGGACCGCCGCCCGTGCAGCCGGGCGGTGAACTGGTCCGCCGTGTGCTTCAGGTCCTCCAGGATCCCGGCGCGCTGGGCCTGGTCCACCCGCGCGCCCAGGAACGTGACCGCCAGGGCGGCGGCCGGCCAGCCGCTGCTGTCCAGGATCGCCACCGCCAGGGAGTGGAACTCCTCGGTCACGTCCCCCTGCTCCACCGCGTACCCGCGCTCGGCGGTGAACTGCAGTTCACGGCGCAGCGAGGCGTAGTCGGTGATGGTGGTGCTGTCGGGGCTGCGGCTGATGAAGCTGGCCGGGCGCGGATAGAGCGCACGCACCTGGGACTTGGGCAGCTGGGCCAGGATCGCCCGGCCCGAGGCGGTCAGGTGCGAGGGCAGGCGCACCCCCACATCGGTGACCAGCGAGGGCCGGCCCTTGGCGCGTTCCTCCACGATGTACAGCACATCGGCCCCGTGCAGCACCGCCAGGTGCGCGCTTTGGCCCACCTTGTCCACCAGCTGCGCCACCAGCGGGGCGCCCAGGCGCGCCAGCGGCTCCTGGCGGGTGTAGGCGCTGGAGAGCTCAAAGGCGGACAGCCCCAGGCCATAGGCCTGTTCCTCCGGGTAGTGGGTGGCGAACCCCTGCTCGATCAGCACCCCCAGCAGCTGGTAGACGGTGGAGCGCGGCAGCTGCAGCAGCGTGCAGATCATCGCGGCCGGGGTGGGGGACTTGCGGCTGGCCAGCAGCTTGAGCACCCGCAGCGTATTATCCGCCGCCGGAACCTTACTGGCCACGCCCACCCCCGGGCATCGTGCCTGCGGCACGGCGGGCCGGGGCAGCCGGTGCACGCACCGCTAGTTTCCCCGCTGCAGCGCGCGGTGCAGCTGCTCGCCGGTGGGCGGATTCGCCCCGGAGCGGGCGACGGTCAGCGCGGCACTGGCCAGCCCGGCCTGCAGCGCGGTACGCACCGGCTGGGCCGCGGGACCCTCGGGTCCACCGGTCAGGGTGGTGGGCAGGTCCGAGGTGAGGATCGCATCGAGCAGCCCGGACATGAACGCCGCCCCGGCGCCCACCGTGTCCACCACCTCGGTGGCCGGGGCCGGCAGGGCGAAGCTGTCGGTGGCGGTGCGCGCCTGGCAGCCCAGGGCCCCGCGGGTGAGCACCACCAGGCGCGGACCCAGCTCCAGCACCCGCTCCAGCACGGCGGCCGGCCCCAGCTGCGGGTAGAGCCAGGAGGCATCGGATTCGCTGAGCTTGACCACGTGGCTGCGGCCCATCATGAACCCGACCGCCTCGCGCACGGCCGCGGCGTCGTGCGCCAGCTCCGGGCGGATGTTCGGGTCGTAGCTGCGCAGCTGGTGCGCCGGGGACTGGGCGAACGCCTCGCGCACCTTGCTGGCCCCGGGCTCCAGCCAGGCGGCGATCGACCCGGCGTGCAGCAGGTCGGTGCGCGGGGGCACCACGTCATCGGGCAGGTTCCAGTTGATGTTGAAGCGGTAGCTGGCCCGGCCCTGAGCGTCGAGCTTGACCTGGGCCTGGTTCGTGGCGACCAGGCGCTGGGTGCCGTCGGCCAGCGTGACCCCGGCCGCGCGCAGGTGCCCGGCGATCAGGGCCCCGTGCTCATCGAGCCCGAACTCGGTGTGGAAGCTGACCTGGTGGCCCAGCCGGGCCAGGCCCACGGCCACGTTCAGCGGGGAGCCGCCCGGGTAGGCCCTGCGTCCCACCACGTCGACCAGGGATTCGCCAATCACAGAAATACGCGCCATGCCTCGATCCTATGTTGCAATCTATGTCCGCGATACCCGGACGCTGTAGTGCCCGGCATCACACAGTGGTACCGTGGCGCTCGAGGCCCGCGGGCAGTGCAGACCCTGCGGCGCCACCACGGGCCAAGGGAGGGCCACGAGCGCAACACGGGCGGCACAACCATGCTGAGGGCCGGTCCACCGGCCGATGAGGGCACCGAAGGGAGCGGGAAGATGTCCGAGGAACGGATCGAGGAACTGCTCACGCTGTGCGTATCCCTGCCCTACGGTGAGCAGCGCAGCGAACTGCTTGAGGAGGCGCTGGCCATGGCCGAGCAGAGCGGGCAGGAGGACCTGGAATACCGGGTGCGGCTGCTGCTGGCCGACGCGTGCGCCATGGCCGGGGACAGCACCGGGCTGCTGGGCAACTTTCGCTGGTGCCTGGACCGCTTCGCGTCCAGCCCGCAGCGCTTCCCGGCCGATCCCGGGGACGGGGCGGACCTGTTGTGGCAGTACAAGTGGATGCCGGCGCTGCTCAGCTCCGACCCGCAGATCCCGGCCGCCGAACTGCGCCAGCTGCTGGTGGAAATGGCCGGGCACTACCGCCAGGCCGGGGCCGGGCTGAGCGCGGTGCACACCGCCGGATTTGAGATGGCGCTGGCCAACGGCTGGCTGGAGCAGGCCGCCGGGGAACTGGCCGCGCTGGAGGAAACCACCCCGGACGCGTACTCGCACTGCGAGGCCTGCCTGCGCTCCAGCATCATCAGCTACCACCTGGCCACCGGATCCCAGGTGCTGGCCCTGGCCGAACTGGACGAGCTGTTGGCCGGGGGAGAGAGCTGCGGGCAGGAACCGGAGCACGCGATCGGCGCCTGCCTGCTGGCGCTGCTGCGGGCCGGGCGCGGGGCGCAGACCAAGGCCCTGCACATCCGCAGCTACCAGGCGGCGCGGCGCGAACCGCAAAATCTGGGGCTGGCCGCCAGCCACATCATCTACCTGGCCGCAACCGGGAATCTCACCCGGGCGGTGCAGCTGGTCGAACGCCACCTGCCGCTGCTGGCCCGGGACCCGATGGCCCAGCGTGAACACCTGCTCTTCCTGTGCGCGCTCGGGCTGACCTGCCAGAAGCTGGGGGAGCAGCAGCTGGGCGGGCTGCCGATCAGCGGCAGCAACCTTGCGGAGCTGGACGAATTCCTGGGTCGGCACGCCACCGTGCTGCCGGCCGACGTGCTGGCCCCGCTGGCCTGGGCGGCGGCCCGCGAACTGGCCGGACGCTTCGATGAACGCAACGCCAACACCGTGATGAGCGAGCAGGTGGATAAGATCACCGCGCTGGCAGCCGCCGGCTGGGACCTGGACTGGGAGTCGGACAGCTCGCTGTCCCCCACCCCGGTGCCCGCCCCGTCCAACGCCGCCGGATGGCTGAGCCGGGCCCGGG
>NZ_JAVGCZ010000084.1:0-12383 GCF_052928425.1 Glutamicibacter sp. BSL13 | reverse complement strand
TGCTGGTCGGCCATTCCCTGGCCGCCGGGGAAGGGGTCAACCCGCTGGGTGACGAGGCGCTGGCCGGGATCGCCGAATGGTGGACCAAGGACGTGTGCTACTGCACCGGGGCCTGGGACACGAAGGGCCCGGCCCCCAGCCGGGACCGCTCCCGGCACGTGAAGACCCAGGCGGTGGATCCGGAAGTCAAACGCGCCGAGCGTGCCCGCAAGCGGGCCGAACGCCAGGCGGCAGGGGAGGAGAGCTAATGCGGGTAGCCGGGATCGACTGCGGCACCAATTCCATCAGGCTGCTGATCGCCGAGGCCAGCCAGGGCGCCGACGGCGTGCAGCTGGCCGACGTCGAGCGGCGCATGCAGATCGTGCGCCTGGGCCAGGGCGTGGACGCCACCGGGCGGTTCGCCCCCGAGGCCCTGGAACGCACCTACGCAGCGGTGCGCGACTACGCCGCGCTGATCGAGCAGCACCAGGTGGCGCACACCCGCTTCGTGGCCACCTCCGCCACCCGCGACGTGGCCAACCGCGAGGAGTTCCTGGACACCATCGAGCAGATCCTTTCGGTGCGCCCCGAGGTGATCAGCGGCCAGGAGGAAGCGGCGCTGTCCTTTGCCGGGGCGACCGGCGTGCTGCCGGCCGATGCGGCCGGGGAGCGGATGGTCATCGACCTGGGTGGGGGATCCACCGAGTTCGTGATCGGCGCCGGACGCACCCCGCGCACCGCGGTGAGCCTGGACATGGGCTGCGTGCGGGTCACCGAACGCTTCTTCTCCGACGGGCTGGGCGGACTGGATGCCCGCAGCCAGGCCGCGGACTTCATCGACGACCAGCTGCGCGTGCTCGAATCCCTGGACCTGTCCCAGCTGACCGGGCTGGTCGGGGTCGCCGGGACCATCACCACGCTGACCGCCCAGGCGCTGGGGCTGGAGCACTACGACTCGCAGCGCATCCACGGCGCGCTGCTGGACTTCTGCCAGATGCGTGAGGCGACCGGCGCGATCCTGGGCATGAACCGGGCCCAGCGTGCGGCGCTGGGCTTCATGCACCCCGGACGCGTGGACGTGATCCAGGCCGGGGCGCTGATCGTGGAGCGCATCCTTTCCCACGTGCACCGGGCCACCAGTGGCCGGGTTGAGCGGATCACCGCCTCGGAACACGATATCCTCGATGGCATTGCCGCCTCGGTGGCCGCCCTGCACACCGCCTAGGCCCCAGGGGCCACCTTGGCCTCGGAGCCACCCTTGAGACCCACCCACCACACACCCGCACCCGATCATGCGTCACGGCCAGCCGGCCGGCGGCCCGGGGACTAGGAGGAAACCGTGTTCGCACGCACCGAGCCCCGGATCACCCGCACCCTTGGCACGCTGCTGGCCATGAGCCTGGCGCTCGTGCTGGGGGCGGGCGGCAACCTGCTGCTGGCACCCAGCGCCCACGCCGACAGCATCCGCGAGGCCGAGTACTGGCTGGACTCGCTGGGCATCAAGGATGCCCACAAGGACGCCAAGGGCCAGGGGGTGAAGGTCGCGGTGATCGACACCGGCATCGACACCTCACACCCCGACCTGCGCGGGGCCGTCACCGGCGGCACCGACGTCTCCGGATCCGGAGGACCGACCGGCAACACCCCGATTGGGGCGCGCAGCGAGCACGGCACCCTGGTGGCCACCCTGCTGGCCGGACGCGGGAACAACAAGGCCGAGATCGACCGGGTCAAGGCCGAGAACGAGAAGCTGAAGACCGCGTGGGAGAAGGCCAAGAAGCACGCGGAAGAGGAAGACGAGGACGTTCCGGAGGAACCGGAGTACGAGACCGTGCCCAAGCCCTCCGGCGGGCCGGACGGCGTGCTGGGGGTGGCCCCGGCCGCAGAGCTGATGTCCGTCTCGCTGTGGATGGGCGGGCAGAACCCGGCCGGGATCCCGGTCGAGGAACAGATCCCGCGCGCGGTGCGCTGGGCCGTGGACAACGGGGCGAAGGTCATCAACATGTCCTTGGGCTCCACCAGCCCGGCCTGGCCCGAAAGCTGGGATTCGGCGTTCAAGTACGCCGAGGACCACGACGTGGTGGTCGTGGCCGCAGCCGGGAACCGTTCCGGCGGGATGAGCCAGGTCGGCGCGCCGGCCACCATCCCCGGGGTGCTCACCGTGGCCGGGGTCGACGAGTCGGGCAAGGCCTCGAAGGACTCCTCCACCGAGGGCATCTCGATCGGGGTGGCCGCCCCGGCCGAGCCGCTGGTCGGCGGCATGCCCGGCGGTGACTATGCCCGCTGGTCCGGCACCTCCGGCGCAGCGCCGATCGTCTCCGGCGTGGTGGCGTTGATCCGCTCCAAGTACCCGCAGATGAAGGCCCCACAGGTCATCAACCGGATCCTGAAGACCGCCAAGGACGCCGGCGCCCCCGGGGTGGACAACCTCTACGGCTACGGGATCATGGACGCGAAGGCGGCCCTGACCGCCGACGTCGCCGAGACCAGCACGAACCCGCTGGGCACCATCGCCGAATGGATCCACGTGCACCGCCGGGACACCGACGCCGGAGCGCAGGACACCAGGGAACCGGGCATCTCCATGGAGAAGTCCGACCTGAAGCAGGTCGCCGCCCCGCAGCCGGTCGCCCCGCCGCAGGAGGCGCCGCTGCTGCAGCCGGCGCTCGTGATCGGCGCGGGGGTGCTGCTGGTGCTGGCCCTGGGCCTGGGCGGCTGGCAGGTGGCAGCGGCCAACCGGCGCTACCAGCGCTCGAAGCAGATCGACGACGCGGCACTGAGCGACCTGAAGGTTGGCCGGGCCCCGGGCAGCCGGGACCTGTTTGACGACGTGCCTGAATAGCCTTGCGGCAGCCCGGACGGGCTTTGCGGACGGGGGCAGCGATCCGGGAGACCGGCGCGCTGCCCCCGTTGCTGTTTCCGCGGTTCTGGACAGCAGGGCCGCCCCCAATCAGTGAGTTGGATCCGGGCCCGCCGCCGGGCCCTGCCCAGGACTGGACCGCCAAGGGCGAACCGGTCACAACACCGGGTGGCCAATCTCCCTCCCAATGGTTAGTGAATGTTTTCACTAACCTGGTTTTTCCGCGTAGAATCGGCCATATGTCAATCATCGAAAGCTCCCAGAAGCGTCCACGCATTCTCGTTGTCGGCGGCGGCTATGTCGGTCTGTACGTCGCGAAGAAGCTCCAGAAGAAGGTCAAGGCCCACGGCGGCATCGTGACCGTGGTGGACCCCAACCCCTACATGACTTACCTTCCGTTCCTGCCCGAGGTGGCCGGCGGCGGCATCGAACCACGCCACATCGTGGTCTCGCACCGCCAGCACCTGAAGGACTCGGAACTGATCAACGGTCGGGTCACCAGCATCGACCACGCCAGCAAGAAGGCCGTCATCGACCCGGTCAACGGCGAAAGCTTCGAACTGGAATACACCGACGTGGTGATGAGCGCCGGTTCGGTCACCCGTACCTTCCCCATCCCGGGCCTGGCCGAAGAGGGCATCGGGCTGAAGACCATCGAGGAAGCCACTGCGCTGCGCAACCAGGTTTCCGAGCGCATTGAATCGGCGTCCAACATGACCGACCCGGCCGAGCGCAAGCGTGCGCTGACCTTCGTGGTCGTCGGCGGCGGCTTCGCCGGCATCGAGACGATCACCGAAATCGAGGACATGGCCCGCTACGCCATCTCCCTGAACGACCGCATCGGCCAGGACGAAGCCCGCTTCGTGCTGATCGAGGCCATGGGCCGCATCATGCCCGAGGTCACCGAGGACCAGGCCGTCTGGGTTGTCGAGCACCTGCGCAGCCGCGGCATCGAGGTGCTGCTGAACACCTCGCTGGCCGACGCCACCGATGGCACCTTGAAGCTGATCAACATGGGCGACAAGTCCCCGGCCGGCGAATTCGACGCCGACACTCTGATCTGGTGCGCCGGCGTGATGGCCAACCCGATGGTTCGCTCCACCGACTTCCAGATCGAACAGCGCGGCCGCATCGAGACCCGCACCGACCTGCGCATCAAGGACGCCAACGGCGACCCGGTGGAGGGCGCCTGGGCGGCCGGCGACGTCTCGGCCGTGCCGGATGTGACCGGCGGGCTGCCCGACGGCACCTGCGTGCCCAACGCACAGCACGCCGTGCGCCAGGCCAAGCTGTTGGCCAAGAACCTGTACGCCGCCCGCTACGGCGTGGGCACCATCAAGGAGTACAAGCACAAGAACCTGGGTGCCGTTGCCGGTTTCGGCCGCAACAAGGGCGTGGCCCGCATCAAGTCGATCAAGCTGCGCGGCTGGCTGGCCTGGATGGCGCACCGCGGCTACCACGGCATGGCCATGCCGACCTTCGAGCGCAAGTTCCGCGTGCTCGGCGACTGGATGGTTGCCCTGTTCTTCAACCGCGATTCGCTGCAGCTGAACAACATGCAGAATCCGCGCAAGGCCTTCGAGGAGTCGGCCAAGCCGAAGAAGTAGCCTGCCGGCCGAAGAAGGCTGCATCAAGCGATGATTGACCCGACGGTGGGCCGACGCCACAGGCGCCGGCCCACCGATCCTTGCCGTTCCGGCGAAATTTCAGAAAATGGGAAAACATCGCGTAGGATTTTTCAAGCTGGCCCCTATGGTGGAATTGGCATACACGGCTGACTTAAAATCAGCTGCCGCAAGGCTTGTGGGTTCGAGTCCCACTGGGGGCACCAAAAGATACGCCGCTACATCCCCGGTTTACGCGGGGCGGTAGCGGCGTTGTCGTTTTCTGTGGCAGGTTCGGGAGCATGCCGGTGCACGCTGCCAGGTACTTCGATCCGGCATCCGGGCGCCGGCAGCCCGAACCTCGGCGGCCGGGGCTGCGTTGGCGGTGGGCTAGATGTCCTGCGCCTTGGCCCATGTCGTCCTGTCATAGTGGACCCGGTGTTGACCGTTGCCGGTGGCCACCTCAACGGTCTTCAGCTCAGGGTTGGCAGGTGCCAGGTTTTCCATGAAATCCCGCGCAATGTCCTCAAGGATCCCACTTGCCGCTGGTCCCGGCCACGCGGCAAAGACCGCCGCGTCCTCCACGCGAATCCGCAGCGTTCCAGGCTCACCTGCGGACCAGGAGTCAACGAAATAGTGCGGGATGGTGATCGCATCAGGGCACCGGGCCCGGTGAGCCTCGAGCCACTGCCGGCCCATCCGGTTCGCCCAGCGTTGCGGATTCGTCGCCGCCTGCGGGACCTGCCAGGCAATGCACTGCTTGTCCCACGCGGCCTCGGGGCGTCCCTCGGCCAGCGCCCGGGAACGAGCTCGCTCCAGCTCGCTCGCGGTCTGTGGCACCGCCGATGCGGGGGCCGAAGCCGCGGCGGTGTTGCGTGTGGGGACAATGGGGGTCCCGGCGTTCGCCTCGGCGGTGAGCGCGGGATCGTTGCGCAGGAATTCGTCGGACATGGCGCTTGTTATCAATAGCAGGAGG
This sequence comes from Glutamicibacter sp. BSL13, assembly GCF_052928425.1. Taxonomy (NCBI): domain Bacteria; kingdom Bacillati; phylum Actinomycetota; class Actinomycetes; order Micrococcales; family Micrococcaceae; genus Glutamicibacter; species Glutamicibacter sp. BSL13. Next base: position 6,964 of record NZ_JAVGCZ010000084.1, on the reverse strand, counting down.
ATCGCGGTCAGCGACGCAAGGACGGCGATGTTTCCTGCGATGCGCTTGACGCGACGAGACAAGGAATCCTCCAACCAATGACGTACCGGCTGCTCACGGATGCCTGCCGACCGGCGGCTGGCAATCGCGCGGCCCGAGGAAGTGATCCACCCACCACGACGCCGCTGCCAGCGGATTTTCGAGCCAGCCGGTGAGAACGCGTGAGCCTGTGAATCCATTATGTGGCACCTGCAAGTGAACTGCCATTTCGGGGTTCCGATGGTGATCTCATCCGTAGGAATGAGCGCCGGGAACACGAACTGACGTAGTCTTAAAGCAACTGTCGTTAAGTAGCAACGAGGCATCCTCGCCGACGCTTCGCGACTTGACCTAATTGAGGGGAAAAGACCTTGAACGGAAACCCGATCTTCGACTCCAAGAACCAGGCCCAGGCCTGGGGCACCAAGCAGTCCCAGAATCCTGTGGGCTTCCAGAACGCTCCGCAGATGAGCGCCAGCCAGCTGGAGGACATGTACCGCCAGCCATCGGCCACCGGTGCCGATACCGGCCGGATGACCATCGGCGATGTCATTAACAAGACCATCCTGACCCTGGCCCTGGTGGCCGTGGGTGCTGGCATCGGCTGGATGTTCCCGGCCCTGATGCTTGTTGGCGCGATCGTCGGGCTGGTTCTCGGCCTGGTCAACGCCTTCAAGAAGATGCCCTCCCCGCCGCTGATCCTGGCCTACGCGCTGGCAGAGGGTCTGTTCCTGGGTGGTCTCTCGCAGGCCCTGAACTCGCTCTACCCGGGCGTGGCCGTGCAGGCGCTGGTCGCCTCCATTGCCGTGGCCGCCACCACGCTGGCGCTGTACCGTTCGGGCAAGTACCGGATGACCCCGAAGCTGAACAAGATGTTCTTCGTCGCGATGATCGGCATGCTGGTCTTCTCGCTGCTGAACTTCGTGCTGATGCTCACCGGCGCGGTTGATGGAATGTTCGGCCTGCGCAGCGCCGGCGGCGGCATGCTGGGCCTGGCCATTGGCGTGCTGGCGGTTCTGCTGGCGACCTACGCCCTGGTCTCGGACTTCACCATGATCGAGGACCTGTCCAACCGCGGCGCCCCGGCCATCATGGCCTGGCGCGGTGCGTTCGGGCTGACCATGACCCTCATCTGGATGTACGTGGAGATCCTGCGCATTCTGTCTATCCTGCGCGAGCAGTAATAATCATATTGAGCGCTCAAACCGGAAGCGGTATCAGATTTGGATACCGCTTCCGGTTTTTTGTCACAATCGGTTCATAGACCACGGAAGCCGTGAAACGAAAGGGTAGCTTAGAGCCATGAAGAGCAGGATGTTTTCGTGGGCGCGCCGTTTGAGGGTGGCTCCACCGTCCGCTCCTACCTCCGCCATTGAGGAATTGGCGCCGGGACCGGCGGCCTTCCGTGATGGTGAGGACCTGCCCTACGGCATGCGCATCGCCGCGTCCTGGGCGTGGCGGTTCCTGGTCGTGGTGCTCGCCGTCGGCGTGGTCATCTGGCTGCTGTCGAAGATTTCGCTGCTGCTGATCCCGTTGATGGTCGCCGCGCTGCTCACTGGCCTGCTCGGGCCGGTGGTTGAGTTCATGCACGGCCGTCTGGCCGTGCCGCGGGGGCTGGCGGTGGGCATCACCGTGATCGGCTTCCTGGCGGTGATCACCGCCGGGCTGACGATGGTCGGCCAGCGGCTGAGCACCGGGTTCAGCGCCCTGTGGAATCAGGCCGTCATCGGCATCTACCAGGTGCAGGACTGGCTGTTCAACGGGCCGCTGCAGCTGAGCAACGACGACCTGGCCAATGTGGTCAACGACGCGCTGCTGCAGCTGCGTTCGAACGCCTCAAACATCCTGAGCGAGGCGCTGAGCTGGGGATCGGTGCTGGGCCAGATCCTGACCGGGATCCTGCTGGCGATCTTCGCGCTGATCTTCCTGCTGTTGGACGGGCGCAAGATCGGCACGTTCATGATCAACCTGCTGCCGCGCCGGGCCCGCCCGGCCATGGACGGGGCGGCGACCCGCGGGTGGAACTCGATGATCCGCTACGTGCGGGTCCAGGTGCTGGTGGCGTTCATTGACGCGGTCGGCATCGGCTTCGGGGCCTTCTTCCTGGGAGTTCCGCTGGCCCTGCCGCTGGGCGTGCTGGTGTTCCTGGGCTCGTTCATTCCGATTCTCGGCGCGCTGTTCACCGGCGCCGTCGCGGTGCTGCTGGCCCTGGTGGCCAACGGCTGGGTGAACGCGCTGATCATGTTGGCCGTGGTGCTGGCGGTGCAGCAGGCCGAGTCCAACATCCTGCAGCCGCTGATCATGGGCAAGGCCGTGAGCCTGCACCCGCTGGCCGTGGTGATGGCCGTGGCCGGAGGCACCATGGTGGCGCAGATCCCCGGGGCGCTGTTCGCGGTGCCGCTGATGGCGGTGCTGAACTCGATGGTCAAGTACATCGCCCACCGGTCCTGGGAGCACGACCCGTTCGTGACCGAACACTATGGGCCGCAGCAACCCGCGCCCCGGCCGACGGAACCCGAACGTGAACCCACCGCAGGCATCGGCTCTTCAGACACCGCAGCCCCCGTCCCGGCCGTGCAGCCGCCGCCCGGGGAACGGAATGAACCCGAACCGAACGAGGACCAACCGTGAGTACAGTGCAACAGCTACCCGTCACCCTGGAGGACATCGAGGCCGCCCGCAAGGTGCTGGCCCCGATCATTTCGCTGACCCCGGTGGAACACTCCCGGATGCTTTCCCGCCAGGTCGGCTCGGAGGTCTACCTCAAGTGCGAGAACATGCAGCGTGCCGGCTCCTTCAAGGTGCGTGGGGCGTATGTGCGCATGAGCAAGCTCAGCGACGCCGAGAAGGCGCGCGGCGTGGTGGCGGCCTCGGCCGGCAACCACGCCCAGGGGGTGGCCCAGGCCGCCAGCCACCTGGGCATCAAGGCGCGAATCTACATGCCGGTGGGGGTGGCGCTGCCCAAGCTGACCGCCACCCGCGACCACGGGGCCGATGTGGTGCTGCACGGCACCACCGTGGATGAGGCGCTGGCCGAGGCGCAGCGCTACGCCGATGAGACCGGGGCGGTATTCGTGCACCCCTTCGACCACCCCGACATCATCGCCGGGCAGGGGACCATTGGGCTGGAGCTGCTGGAGCAGCTGCCGGAGGTGGACACCGTGCTGATGGGCGTGGGCGGCGGCGGGCTGCTGGCCGGGGTGGCGGTGGCGCTGAAGGAAAAGGCGCGCCAGCTGGGCCGGCAGATCAAGGTGATCGGGGTGCAGGCGGAGAACGCGGCCGCCTACCCTCCCTCGCTGGCCGCCGACGCGCTGGTGCCACTGGACACGGTGCACACCATCGCCGACGGCATCGCGGTGGGCCGCCCCGGGCAGCTGCCCTTCCAAATCGTCAAGGCGTTGGTCGATGACGTGGTCACCGTCTCCGAGGACGCGCTGGCCCAGGCGCTGGTGGTGCTGCTGGAGCGCAACAAGCTGGTGGTGGAGCCGGCCGGCGCGGTCGGGGTCGCGGCGCTGATGGAAAACCTGCTGGCCAAGCACGGCATTGAATCAAAGAACTGCGCGGTGATCCTCTCCGGGGGAAACATCGACCCGCTGCTGATGCTCAAGGTGATCCAGCGCGGCCTGGCCGCCGGTGGCCGCTACCTGACCATCCGGATGATGCTGCCCGACCGCCCCGGCGCGCTGGCCAGCATCTCGCGGATCATCGCCGAATCCGATGCGAACGTCACCCGGCTGGACCACACCCGCATCGGCGGGGCGCTGTCCATGGGGGACGTGGCGATCACCATCGACATGGAAACCCGCGGCCACGAGCACTCGGAGATGGTGCTGAACAACCTGCGCGCCGAGGGCTTCGAACCGGTGATAACCAGTTCGGCCGGCGGCTCGGTGGCCTAGCCACGCCCGGACGCCGGAGCTTGCCACAGCGGCAAGCCGGCTCAAAGACCGCACCCCCGGTGCCCGCGCCGAAGCGCAGGCACCGGGGGTGCGGCTTGTTTTCGCGGGGCGGGGCCGGGACCGTGGTCCTGGGCCTCGCTGCCCTTGCGTGGCTAGAAGGGCTTGGCGGAGACAATCTCCACGGCGATGTCACGGCCGTTGGGGGCCAGGTAGCTGAGCTTGTCGCCGACCTTGGCACCATGGATGGCCTGCCCGATGGGGGACTGCTCCGAGTAAACTTCCAGTTCGCTGTCGCCAGCGACCTCGCGGCTGCCGAACAGGAAGGTGGTCTCATCGCCGGCGATCTTGGCGACCACCAGCATGCCCGGCTCAACCACGCCGTCATCGGCGGGAGGCTCCCCGACGTGGGCGCGACGCAGCAGGTCGGTCAGGTACACGATGCGGGCCTCGGCCTTGCCCTGCTCCTCGCGGGCGGCGTGGTATCCGCCGTTTTCCTTCAAATCGCCCTCGGACCGGGCCTGCTCGATGCGGGCGACGATCTCAGCACGCCCCGGGCCGGAGAGGTAATCCAGTTCCTCTTTCAGGCGGTCGTAGGCTTCCTGAGTCAGCCACACGACAGGTTCGCTACTGTTGGTGCTCACGTTGTACTCCCTCATGATCAGTGAAAGACTTCGCCCTGCCGGCGCTCCACCCGGTAGGGGAGAACACCGACGGCGTCCACCGCATGCACGGAAGGACGCCGGGCGAAGTCTGTGTTGTTACGTTTCTGCCGGCTCGACGCCAGGGGCGCCACAAGCAAAAGACCCCGCAGACGCAAGGGAGCGAACCAGCGTGGTCCACTCCCTGGGCCGTTGCGGGGCGAATCGTACTTTCATCGATGATAGTCGTGATCGGGCAATAAACCCAATAGATCGACTGCCGTGCAAGAAACTTTCAGGAAATGTTACCGCCCCTAAAACCCCCTTGAACCGGGGCCGGGGCGGAGCTAGAAGTCCTTGGGCACCTTGTAGCAGTCCTCGATGCCGGCGGTGGTGGCCAGGTTGTCGGTGCGCAGCGGAACGTCGAGCTTCAGCTGCACGTGGCGCGGGTTCTCCTCGGCCTCCAGGACCACGGTCTTGAACCCGACTACCGCGTAGCTGTCGTTCATCGCCCGCACTTCGCACTGCACCCGGTTCTTCGAGTCGTAGGAGACCTCCACGGTGGCCACGGCCTGGGTGGGTGAGATGATCTCAAAGCCCACGTCCTGGGAGGAGATCGGGGTGAAGTTGTTGATCCCGGCGTATGCCGCACCCACCACGCCCACGCCCAGGGCCCCGGCAATCAGCCAATTGCGGGTCTTGGGCGACAGTCGTTTCTTGGGTGTGTGGTAACGACCCATTAAGCTGGGATCAGACATGCAGCGCCTCTTGGTACTCTCTCAACAATCCGAATGGGACCAGTCTCCAGTCTACTGGCCAACGCGTGGAAGGAATATTCCGCGGCCGGTGAGAGTTGTCATGACGGGGTGCCGCGCCGGGCTTTGCCCCGGCCCGAGGCACCAGAGAACGCAAAAGGAAAGAGCTTAGTGGAGAGTCACGACGTGAAGAAGATGGCCCCGTCCCAGGGACTGCGGCTGCTGGCAGTCCATGCCCACCCCGATGACGAGTCCTCCAAGGGCGCGGCCACCATGGCCGCCTATGTCGACGCCGGCGCCGAGGTGATGGTGGTGACCTGCACCGGCGGTGAACGCGGGGACATCCTCAATGCCGCCGCCGGGGAGCTGGCCCACGCCCACCGCGACCTGCCCGGGGTGCGCCGCGGGGAGATGGCCGAGGCCGCCGCCGTGCTGGGCATCGAACACCGCTGGCTGGGCTACGTGGATTCGGGGCTGCCCGAGGGCGACCCGGTGCCCGAACTGCCCTTCGGCGCGTTCGCGCTGCAGCCGGTGGAGGTTGCCGCGGCCGGGCTGATCAAGCTGATCCGCGAATTCCGTCCCCACGTGATCACCACCTACGACGAAAACGGCGGCTACCCGCACCCGGATCACATCCACTCCCACCGGGTGGCGCTGTTTGCCTTTGAACACGCCAACAACCCGGACATGTACCCGGAACTGGGGCAGCCGTGGGAGGTGCGCAAGCTGTACTACGACCGCGCCTTTGCCCCCGAGCGCTTCCGCACCCTGCACTACGCCATGCTTGACGCCGGCTACGACTCGCCCTACACCGAACGGGTGCAGCGCTGGGAGGAGGACCAGCAGGACCAGATGTTCAGCTGGGTCTCCCCGCACACCACGACCACCCAGGTGTACTGCGCGGACTACTTCACGAAGCGTGACCAGGCGCTTTTGGCCCACCGCACGCAGATCGACCCTGAGGGCTTCTTCTTCGCCGTGCCCGAGTACCTCTATGCCGAACACTGGCCGTGGGAGGACTACACGCTGATCACCTCCAAGGTGCCCACCGAATTGCCTGAGTCCGACCTGTTCGCCGGGCTCAGATAGCGGCCCGCCACGCTAAGATAGTAGTAGGGCACTAACGCTGTAGAAATGAGTTGTACTAACCCGTGAACCATCTGACCTTGCTGTTGGCCAGCGCACCGGCCAACGAGTCGACCTCCAGTTACAACGCGGTCAGCCAGACCGGGCCGGGCTTCCTTGGCTTCGTGTTCACCGCGCTGATGGTGATCGCCGCGATCTTCCTGATCCGCGACATGATCCGCCGGGTGCGCCGCGTGCGCTACACCTCCGAAGCCGAATCCCGCCAGCAACGCCTGGTGGCCCGCGGGGAATCGCAGCCGCTGCAGAAGCCCGCCGGGAAGATCGACCCGAAAACCCGGGAAAAATGATCTGACCCCAACCAACGGTCCGGTCACCGGGCGGCGGGCTTCGGCCCGGCCCCGGTGACCGTGCATTTAACGCCACCGGCAGCCCGGGACGGTGGCGCCGGAACAATCCAGGGGTCGCGGAACGGGGCGGGGAGGAACAACATGAAACAGGTGCTGCTGTGGCTGCTGGCCGCGGCGGCGGGGGGCCTGGGGGTCGCCGGGTTCATCTACTGCAGGTCGGA
>NZ_JAVGCZ010000083.1:0-12461 GCF_052928425.1 Glutamicibacter sp. BSL13 | reverse complement strand
ACGACCGGATAATGAACTGGGCCCGCTCGGTGCCCTGCGACTCGACCAGCTGGTCAAAGGAATCCAACCATTCCTGGGTCTCTTCCGGATCCCGGTCGGATAACTGATACGTCAGACCACTACGGATACCGGTGATCTGCTCGTCCGTGGCCCGGGCGCCCTCGGCGGCAGCCGGAGTGCCGGAGTGGCGGTTTGCACCCGTGGTCGGCGCGTCTTCAATGATGGTCATGGATACAGTCCTTCATGGGTCGAAGCGTGGTGGCTTAGGGTAAAACAACACGCTTAAACTTCCGCTTTATGGAAACTCTCTATCGCATACTAAGATTAAGTGAGAGCCCTCACAAGTCTTGGGATGAAACATGCGTCATTCATTCCGCCGGGGCCTACGGTTAAAGCCGAAGCCAACACACGTATTGCCAACACCCCAGGGAGCCACAGGTGACAACGAATCCGGTATCCGTTTCGGAAGAATCCCGCCGCACCATCATCATCACCGGAGCGGGCTCCGGCATCGGCCGGGCCAGCGCCCGCGTGCTGTTGAGCCAGGGGTGGAACGTGGTGCTGGCCGGACGCACCGAGGAAAAGCTGCGCCAGGCGGCCGACGGAAATCCCCGCACCCTCGCCGTGGCCGCCGATGTTGCCCAGAGCGCGGACGTCGCAGAACTTTTCGAGAAGGCCAGTGCACGCTTTGGCCGCATCCACGCCCTGTTCAACAATGCCGGGACCTTCGGGCCCGCCGTCCACGTCGGGGATTTGAGCGAAGAGGACTGGGACGAAGTCTGCGCGGTCAACCTGACCGGTGCCATCAACTGCGCCCGGCAGGCCTTTAACCACATGAAGGACCACGGTGGCGGACGCATCATCAACAACGGGTCCATCGCCGCCCAGGTTCCCCGCCCCCAGTCGGTGGCCTACGCGGTCACCAAGCACGCAATCACGGGGTTGACGCGGTCCATGGAATTGGATGGGCGCCCCTGGGGCATCACGGCCTCACAGATCGACATCGGCAACGCGGCCAGCGAGATCATGGATCAGCTGGGCACCTCCACCGGCGCCCTGCAGGCGGACGGCACGCGCAAGGTTGAGCCCACCTTCGCGCTGGAGGAAGCGGCCCGCGCCGTCGCATTTATCGCCAATGCGCCGGCGAGCGCGGCCGTTAACCAGCTGACCATTACCGCAGCGGGAATGCCCTACATCGGGCGGGGTTAAGCACACCCGTCACAGGCCACTGCCGGGCGGGCGGGGAGCGGGCGTAGAGTGGGAACCTGGCTGCGGCCAGAAGCACTGACGCACAGCACGGCAAGGAGCACTTTTTTGACGTCCGACAACGCGGCTGCCACGCCCCTGGAAATCATTGAACCGGAGAACTGCGGCAATGCCCCGCGCGCCCAGGTCATTCGCGACCTGGTGGTCGCCGTGCAAAGCAAGGATGCCGAACACCTGGCGCAGTGGCTGGCCGATGACGTGCAGTGGGAAATTGTGGGCTTCCAGCGCCTGTCCGGTTTGACCGAGGTGCTCAAGTGGGTGACCAACGCCCGGGACAACACGCAGCTGCGGATCAACAGCATCCTTACCCATGGCCGGGAGGGGAGCGTGGACGGGCGGGTGACCAATGTACAGAACATTTCCGTCGCCTTTTGCTACATGATCCGTTTCACCAGCACCGCGAAAACGGCAAAGATCGCACAGGTGCGCAGCTACCTGGTCTCCCGGCCCATCTAGGCCGGCAGCTGCCGGAGGGACCCTTGGCTTAGAAGAACTGGCCCAGCAGGCCGGTCAGCTTGTCGAACGCCGATTCCCAGGCGGCGGTACTGCTGGCCAGCACCTCACGGGGCAGCGGGCCCTGGGTGAGGGTAACGATGGTTTGCCCGGCGAATTCTTTCAAGTCGATCCGGGTGTGAATTACCAGATCCAGCGTCATTTCATGCGGTCCGTCGGCGCTGACCAGGCAGGTGTACTCATCGAATTCGGTGATCGTGGCCTTCAACGGCACTTCCTGGGTGGGGTCCTGGTGCTGGTACATGACCAGTTCGTGGCGTCCGCCGACCTTGGGTTCCAGGACCACGGAGGATTCCTTGATCCCCCATCCGGCCGGACCCCACCATTGGGCGATAATTTCCGGTTCGCAGAACGCGGCCCACACGGCGGTGCGCGGCGCGGCAAAATGGCGGGTCAGTACCAGTTCGGTCATCTCATCCATGCCTTGAAGATTACCGCGTACTTCACCGCCACAGCGAGGTATCCGGTGTGCCGTTGGCCTCAGCGTCCGGAAGGACCCGGGGACTTAGCGCGGCTGCATGCGCGCCGCGGTCTGCACCGTCTGCGCATCCGCCTGGGTTCCGCGTGCTTCGTGGGCCCGCAGCACCTTGACCGCACGCTCCCATTTCACCCGTTCCCGCGGACTGGAGTGCACCGAGCGTTCCGCGGGGCCGAAAATCGTCAGGCCAGCGTACTTCAGGCGCCACAGGAAGCGGTATCCCAGGCTTAGTCCGGTGGTATCGGTGATGACGGGCAGTGATGACTCGTCCATGATTTCCCCTTTAGCTCTGCGCCCGATGCGGGCCTTACATCTATTGTATGCAAATAATTGGGGCACCAACTAATTAGTCGGCGTTATCATCAGCACTTTGTGCCGCGCTGATCAGCCGGGTCATCAGCCGGTGGATGTCATGCACATCCTGCTCATCCATCTGCAGCCGGCGCATCATCTGCACCGGAACCTGCAGGGCCTGTTCACCCAGCTGCGCCCCCTTTTCGGTCACCTCGATCAGGATGGCCCGCTCGTCCTCCGGATTGCGCCGCCGGGTGACCAGCCCGTGGGCCTCCATGCGCTTGATCAGCGGGCTGAGGGTCCCGGGGTCCAGATGCAGCTGGGCGCTCAGCTCCCGCGCCCCGATCGGGCCCTGTTCCCACAGGGCCAGCATCACCAGGTATTGCGGATGGGTGAGCCCCAGGGGCTCCAGCACCGGACGGTAGGAGGAGATGACCGATCGGGAGGCCACTGCCACCGCGAAACACACCTGGTGCTCCAGCTTCAGCAGATCGTCCTGGTTCAACTCCGTCTGTCCCACGTTCGGGCCTACTTCCTTTTTGATGATGCCGCGTGCCGAACCCGGCACCGGGGCTATTGCTCGAGCCGCGCCACCGTTTCAATGGTTTCCCCATCGGGCAGCGTGCCCCGGGCATAGTGCGCATCACGCACCTTGCGGGCCCGTTCCCATTTCATCCGCTCGCGGGGACTGGATCCGACCGAACGCTCGGCCGGGCCGAACACGTACAGTGCGCAGTAGCGCATCCACCACCTGAGCCGGTATCCCAGGCTCAGCCCGGTGGTGTCGTGGACAATCGGCAGAGGTCTGTCATCCATGTGGGGCCATCCAGGGTCCTGTGCGGGCCGGGGCGGCCCTATATCCAGTGTAGGCTCACCGCGCGGTTGTGTGGGTGCAGTAACTTGGAAGATGCACCACTCGCCCGCGGGCCGCCCCGCCACTTCACCTCAAGGAGATCCGTGAACGTCACGCCCAGCACCATCCCCGGCGCCGTCACTCACTGGATCGCCCACCAGTCCCCGGCCACCTTCTCCTCGGTGATGGCCACCGGGATCATTGGCTACGGGCTGGGTTTGGCCGGGCACCGCACCGTGGGCCAGCTGTTCTCCTGGACCGCGGTGGGCCTGCTGCTGATCCTGCTGGCCGCCCTGGTGGTGCGGCTGATCACCCACGGGCGGGCGATGCTCGCGGATCTGCTCAACCCCTCGGCCGCGTTCGGGTTCTTCACCATCGTGGCCGCCTGCACCGTGGTCTCCCTGGACCTTGGCGCCCTGGGCCTGACCCGCATCTCGCTGGGGATCGCCACCGCCGGCGGGATCCTGTGGGTGGGGCTGTGCTATGTGATCCCTGCACTGCTGGTGCTCATTGAGCGTCCCGAACCGGGCATCGCGCACGCCAACGGCTCCTGGTTCCTGTGGGTGGTGGCCACCCAGGCGGTGGCCGGCACCTTCGCCTTCCACCCCTACATCTTCCGGCTGGGCAATATTGCGGCGCTGGCGATCTGGCTGCTGGGTTGCATGCTGTACCTGATGATCGCCACCCTGGTGACCATCCGGATGCTGCGCTACCCCAACCATCCCGAGACGCTCTCCCCCACCTACTGGATCTTCATGGGCGCCACCGCGATCACGGTGATGACCGGCTCCCAGCTGCTGTCCCTGGCCAATGCGGGGGTGCTGGAGCCGTGGCTGCACCCGATGATCGCGTTCACCTGCTTTGCGCTGCTCTCGGTGGGGGTCTGGTTCATCCCACTGCTGGTGCTCTTCGGATACTGGCGCCACGTGGTGCGCCGCCACCCGCTGCGCTATGAGACCAGCCTGTGGGCGATCGTCTTCCCGCTGGGCATGCTGGCCAGCTGCTGCCAGTTCCTGGGACGCGAAACCGATTTCCCGGCGCTGCAGCACTTTGGCCAGGGGTTCATCTGGGTGGCGGTGGCCGCCTGGGTGGGCACCACCGCGTTATGGCTAGGCATGCTGGCCCGGAGATCCTAAGCTGGGTGCATGAGCAACCTTGAGCAGGCCCCGGCGGAGATCGGCTGCACGAATGCCGAGCCGACCGAACAGGTCCAGATCCTGGAACCGCGCCCGGTGCCGCTGGGCGGGCCGCGCGCCATGACGGTATACCGCACACTGCCGCAGAAGCAGCGCAGCCTGATTGGGGCCTGGTGCTTCCTGGACCACTACGGTCCGGACGATGTCTCCAAGAGCCTGGGGATGGCCGTTCCGCGTCACCCGCATACCGGCCTGCAAACGGTGTCCTGGCTGTTCACCGGTGCGATCGACCACATGGACTCGGCCGGTTTCAAGGCCACGGTGCGTCCCGGGGAGCTGAACCTGATGACTGCCGGGTATGGGATCACCCATTCGGAATTCTCCACAAAGGACACCACCGTCCTGCATGGCGCCCAGCTGTGGGTGGCGTTGCCGGAGCATGCCCGCAACATGGAGCCGACCTTCGAAAGCTACCGCCCTGAACCGCTGACCGGCCCGGGCTGGAGCCTGTCGGTGTTCCTGGGCACGCTGCGCGCCGAGGGGCAGGAATCCACCTCCCCGGTGAGCGTGTACACGCCGCTGACCGGCGCGGAGCTGACCCTTCAGGCGGGGGCGTCACTGTGCATTGAGGTGCCCGAGGGGCACGAGCACGGGGTCATGGTGGACACCGGCGCCCCCACCGTGAACGGCCAGGAGCTGGGCCACCGCGACCTGGGCTATCTGGGCCGGGGCACCGGCGAACTGCGCATCCAGGCCGGGCAGGACCCGGTGCGGGTCATCATCATCGGCGGGGAGCCGCTGAACGAGCAGATCCTGATGTGGTGGAACTTCGTGGGCCGCACCCATGAGGAGGTGGTCGCCTTCCGTCAGCAGTACCAGGCGGAGATCGGCGCCGAGCCCGGGGATGCCTCCGAGGACCGCTTCGGTCCCTTCCCCAAGGACACTCCGGCCGCGCTGCCGGCCCCCACCCTGCCCACCGTGCGGCTGCGTCCGCGCGAAAACCCGCCGGTGTAGCGCCACCGGACAACCGATTTTCCGTTATCCGACAACCCAGCGACACAAGGAGCACCATGAGCCAGATCGTCCCGCAGGCACTGCCCGAACGCGACCGCTACGTCCTTGACGATGCGGGCAAGCACATCGGCGCCGCCCACTACCGCGACTACCAGGGTGAGAACGGGGTGGAGCGGATCTTCTTCCACACCGTGGTCGATGAAGAGTACAGCGGCCAGGGCCTGGCCTCGAAGCTGGCGGCCTTCGCCCTGGATGACACGGTCTCGGCCGGGATGAAGATCGTCCCGGTCTGCCCGTACATCAAGAAGTATGTGGGCAAGCACCAGGAGTTCGAGCCGGATGTGGTCCCGCCGCGCCCGCACCACCTGCAGATCCTGCCCAAGGCCTAACCGGGACGGCGGAGCCTACCCGCCGACCGCGTGCAGCGTGAAGGCGCTGAGGAACCCGAGGGTCACCAGCAGCCCGGTGTAGTCGTGGTCCACCGCGTACGCCTCGGGGATCATAGTGTCCGCGATCATGGTCAGGATGCCGCCGGCCGCGACCGCGGTGGCGAACGCCAGCACCTCGGCGGGCATCTGCGCCAGCGCGATGGCCCCGATGAAGGCGGCCAGTCCGCTGGCCACCGCGATTCCGCCCCACAGCGCCAGCACGGCGCGGCCCGGGCGGCGGGCCTGCTTCATGTCCGCGGTGCTGGCCAGTCCCTCGGGGATGTTGGAGATGAAGATGGCCGCGAGCATGGTGGGGTTGATTCCCGCTCCGGCCACGACTCCCAGGCCCAGGGCCACCGATTCGGGAATCCCGTCAATCAGCGCCCCGACGGCGATTGCGGTGCCGGAAGAGTCCTGGGTGCGCGGGGTGCTGGCGTGGCGTCGCGCCGTCAGCCAGGCCAGCAGCCGATTGGCGCCGAAGTAGAGCCCCGCGCCGGCGAGCACCCCGGCGACGCTGGCCGCCAGGCCGCCCTGCTGGTAGGCCTCCAGCACCAGCTCGAAGCTCAGCGCACTGATCAGCACCCCTGAGCCGAAGGCCATGATCGCGCAAACCCAGATCCGCGGAATGCGCAGCCACCAGGCCGCCCCGGCCCCCAACAGCAGGGCCGAACCGGCCACGGTGCCCCACAGCAGGGCTTGAAGGCTCTGGATCATGGCACCCACTATAGCGGTGGGCTGCCGACCCTTTGGCTGGAGTCGGATGCGCCTTCGGGATTTGTCCTGCCGTGGCTCGGGTCATCGAGCCAGGGGTTGCCCCTACCCTTCGCTTTGCATGTTGCTGAACCGGGAGTAGTGGCCCTGGAAGGCGACGGTAATGGTTTTGGTGGGACCGTTGCGGTGCTTGGCCACAATCACGTCGGCCTCTCCGGGACGATTTTCCTTGTCGTACACGTCCTCGCGGTGCAGCAGGATCACCATGTCCGCATCCTGCTCAATCGAGCCGGATTCACGCAGGTCCGAGACCATCGGCTTCTTGTCCGTACGCTGTTCCGAACCACGGTTCAGCTGCGAGAGCGCGATGAGCGGGACATCGAGCTCCTTGGCCAGCAGCTTCAGGTTACGGGAGAACTCCGAGACTTCCTGCTGGCGTGATTCAACGCGCTTGCCCGAGCTCATCAGCTGCAGGTAGTCCAGCACGATCATCTTCAGCTCGTTGCGCTGCTTCAGGCGGCGGCACTTGGCGCGGATCTCCATCATCGACATGTTCGGGGAGTCGTCAATGAACAGCGGAGCCTCATTCAACCGTCCCATGGTGGTGGCGATCTTGGTCCACTGGGCATCCTCCACCGACCCCTTGCGCAGGTCCTGCAACTGGATCGAGGCCTCCGCGGAGAGCAGACGCATCGCGATTTCATTGCGCCCCATTTCCAGGGAGAAGAACACGGTGGCCATGTTGTTCTTGATTGCCGCCGAACGCGCGAAGTCCAGGGCGAAGGTCGACTTGCCCACGGCCGGGCGCGCGGCGATGATGATCATCTGCCCGCCCTGCAGGCCCTGGGTCAACTCATCAAACTCGTAAAAGCCGGTGGGGACACCGGTGATGCCGTCACCGGCGTTGGCCGCATTTTCGATCTCATCGACGGTGCCCTCGATGATCTCGCTGAGCCGGACATAGTCTTCGCTCGAGCGATTCTCCGCAACCTTGTAGACCTCGGCCTGCGCCTCGTTGACGATGGCGTCCACGTCCCCGTCCGGGGAGTAGCCCATCTGCACGATCCGGGTCCCGGCGTCGACCAGGCGGCGCAGCACGGCGCGTTCGCGCACGATCTCGGCGTAGTAACCGGCGTTCGCGGCGGTGGGCACGGACTGGATGAGGTTGTGCAGGTATGCGGCACCGCCCACCCGGACGATTTCGCCCCGCTTGGTCAGCAGGTCCGAAACGGTGACGGCGTCAGCCGGTTCGCCCCGTCCGTAGAGATCAATGATGGCCTCATAGATCGATTCATGGGCCGGACGGTAGAAGTCGTTGCCGCGGACCACCTCAATGACATCGGCGATCGCGTCCTTGGAGAGCATCATGCCGCCCAGAACCGACATTTCCGCGGCGATGTCCTGCGGTGGCGTACGCCCCGCCTCGGAGTCGCGGTTCTCGTAGGCCTGCTCAGCGCTGGCAATAGACATTCAAATCCCCTTCTACCCACCGGGAACTCGGCGACCGGTTCACCGTCCACCTCGTATCGTTCCATCGGGCCCCGACAGTTTGGGGGCGCTGGGGAAACTTGTGGATATTTCAGTTCCAGAGCCAACAGTAGGCCTCTTATGTAAGGGCGTAAACTCGCTTATCCACAGGATCTGTGGACAAGCGGCAGCTATCTGTGGAAGGGGTTGTGCAGGAACTGGGGAGAACGCTGTGGATTTCCCCACTTAACCGCAACTAATACCTGATTGACTTGGTGTTTCAGGTTTTCACACGTGTGGATAAAAATTAAGTTTTCCTCCGCGGCATTGTGGGTTTTGGATCTTTTCCACAGCCGGAAAGCCCACAATTCGGGGGCGTGGAGGCGTCAACCACGGTTATCCACCCGAAATCCACAACACTGTGGAAAGCTTTGTGGATTACTTCAGATCTAAAAACCCGCTACTCATCGCAGGACCACCCATCACGGTCCCTCGGATGCGGGGCTTCGTCCACAGATCCCCGGATTGCCTCATCTCGGGACTGTGCACTGCGCCTGACACGCAACCCGGTTTGAAGCGGTTAACGCAATGAATCCCACCGCGGCGTACGACGCAGTGGGATTCATCGATGCCGCCCTGCCCTTAGACCAGGGCCGGCACCTTGAGGGTGTGGAAGGCGGAATCATGGAAGATCGACGGGGTGTGTGCCGAGGCCTGGTGGCCGTGCACCTGCAGCAGGACGACCCAGTGGTCCCCGGCTTCAACCTCGTTGTAGATGGAGGTATCGAGCCAGAGGGTGGATTCCTCGATGAACAACGCCTGCTGCTCGGTGATGCGGGTGTGCAGCCCGGCGAAGCGGTCACCCTTCTTCGAGGCGATCTGGGCGCAGACCCCCTCGTTGCGGCTGCTGAGCACCGAGACCCCGATACGCTGTGCCCGCCGCAGCTTCGGCCAGGTGTTGGAGGTCTTCTGCACGGCGAACATCACCAGCGCCGGATCCAGGGAGACCCCAACGGTAAACGAGGAGGCAACAATTCCGGTCTTGACGCCATCGATTTCGGCGCACAACGCCGCGACGCCCGAGGGGTGCTGGGCGAAGACCTTGCGCAGGGTCAACGGGTCGAGATCCTGATTCAATGACATGATTCGTATCCTTAGCATCAGGCCCACCGTGGTCGGCGACGGTCGAATGCCCATAGCGCCGCAGGGCCAAGCTGCTGCACTGTGGATTCGAAGGTTTTACGCCTCGGTGTGCGGTACTTGTTCCACGCGGTGGCGCGCGGAACCGAATCCTCACCTGGAGCACCCCACTACCGTTTAGAGGGTTGCCGGCCAGCTAGCCAGGGCTTGTCAGCTGACGCTCTTGATTCTGTCTACGACACTATGGCCCGCTGCGGCGTAAC
Source organism: Glutamicibacter sp. BSL13 (assembly GCF_052928425.1). NCBI lineage: Bacteria > Bacillati > Actinomycetota > Actinomycetes > Micrococcales > Micrococcaceae > Glutamicibacter > Glutamicibacter sp. BSL13. Next base: position 2,898 of record NZ_JAVGCZ010000083.1, on the reverse strand, counting down.
GTCAAACATTTCCTGTCTTATACCGCAATCTTCGACATATTGTTTCGCCCGCCCCCTCCTTCCGCTACGCTCGCCGCCGATAATTTCGCCCGACGCAGCTCACCAACGGACACCGCCTCCTACGCTGGTCGCCCCGCGGGCGCCGTTGGGCGCAATGGCACGCAGTTTCTTTGTCTGGGGTTCAGTTTCATGCCACGATGTCTTGCGAGGTGCCCTGCGTCACAGCGCGGGGCCGGATAGTTACCGACCCCGAGGAGCCCCCATGGCATCGTTGCTGGCCAACCACTCAGAATTGACTCCCCTGCGCTTCCTGGAACGCTCCGTGGAGGTCTACCCGGAGAAAACCGCGGTGATTCACGGTTCGCGCAGCTACACCTGGGCCCAGTTCGAGGAGCGCGTCCAGCGGCTGGCCCAGGTGCTGGCCCAACGCATTTCCCCGGGCGACCGGGTCGCGGTGCTGGCCCCGAACACCCCGGAAATGCTGGCCGCCCACTACGCGGTCCCGCTGGCCGGCGGCATCCTCGTTGCCCTGAACACCCGCCTGGCCGCCCACGAGCTGCAGTACATCTTGTCGCACGCCGAGGCCCGGCTGCTGTTGGCGGACACCGAGCTGCTGGGCAACACCGCACGGCTGCGCCAGGAGGTGGCGAGCCTGGAGGCGCTGATCGAGGTCACCGACGACCAGTACACCGGCCCGCGCCCCCAGGTGCCGGTCGACGCGGTGCTGGAGGACCTGCTGCGCCACGCCCCCGCCGGCCGCCTGCCCTATACGGTGGGCGACGAGCGGGCCCCGATCTGCCTGAACTACACCTCCGGGACCACCGGCAAGCCCAAGGGGGTGCTCTACTCACACCGCGGCACCTACCTGAACGCGCTGGGTGAGGCGTTCCACCAGCAAATGGACGCGCACACCCGCTACCTGTGGACGCTGCCGATGTTCCACTGCAACGGCTGGTGCACGCCCTGGGCGATAACCGCCGCCGGCGGCACCCATCTGTGCCTGCGGGCGGTGCGCGAGGACGCCGTCTGGGATGCCATCGACCAGCTGGGCACCACCCACCTGTGCGGGGCACCAACCGTGTGCTCGATCATCGCCGACGCGCCCCGGGCCCACCGTGTGGGCCAGCCGCTGCGCATCACCACCGCCGGCGCTCCCCCGTCACCGGCCATCATTGGCAAGCTGCACCGGCTGGGCATCGAGGTGGTGCACGTCTACGGGTTGACCGAGGTCTACGGCCCGTACACGATCTGCGAGTACCAGCAGCACTGGGATGAGCTGAACGCCGAGCAGCGGGCCGCCAAGCTCTCCCGGCAGGGGGTGGGCATGGTGACCGCGGAGTCCGCCCGCGTAGTGGACCTGGACATGAACGACGTGCCGGCCGACGGACAGAGCATGGGCGAAATCGTGCTGCGCGGCAACAACGTGATGATCGGCTACTACAAGGACGAGCCGGCCACCGAACAGGCCTTCGCCGGGGGCTGGTTCCACACCGGGGACCTGGGCGTGATGCACCCGGACGGCTACATCCAGCTGCGCGACCGGGCCAAGGACATCATCATCTCCGGCGGGGAGAACATTTCCACCGTGGAGGTCGAGCAGGTGCTGGCCAGCCACCCGCAGGTGCTGGATGTGGCGGTGGTGGGCATCGCGGATGAGAAGTGGGGCGAACGCCCCATCGCCTACGTCATCCGGGCCAGCGGCTCACAGGTGGATGAGGCGGCCCTGATCGCCCACGCCCGCGAACAGCTGGCCGGGTTCAAGGTGCCGCGCACCATCGTTTTCCCGCAGGATTTGCCGCGCACCTCCACGGGCAAGGTGCAAAAGAACGTGCTGCGCACCCTGCCGCTGCCCTCCGCGGCCGCCACGCGATAAACCCGGCGCGCGGTGGGCTGACATGCCGGCGCTGGGCTTGCTACGCTGTTGCTCCCCGGGGTTGAGGAGGGCAGCATGCGAGGCCGACACTGCTGGTACCCGCTGGCCGCCCTTTGCCTGCTGCTGGTCGCCTGCAGCGGCCCGGCGCCAATCCCGCCGGCCGCCCCGCAGAGCGGCGCCAGCCCCACCGCCAGCGGGCCCACCGGGCCCTCCTCCACGCAGCGCGCGGAGGTCACGGTCGTCACCCGGAACCTGCAGGCCCCGTGGTCGATCTGCCGGGCCATGGACACGACGCTGGTCAGTGAACGGGACACCGCCCGGATCCTGGAGGTCGACACCGCCGGGCGCCAGCGCACGGTGGGCACCGTGCCGGGGGTGCGCTTGGGTGGTGAGGGCGGGCTGCTGGGGCTCGCGTTCGCCGAACCGGACCAGCTCTACGCCTATTCGACCGGGGCCACCGGCAACCGGATCCAGCGTTTTACGCTGCACGGGCAGCCCGGCTCGCTGCGCCTGGGGCAGCAGCGGACGGTCATCGATGAGCTGCCCGCCGCCGGGATCCACAATGGCGGGCGGATCGCCTTCGGCCCGGATGGCAAGCTCTACGCCGGGGTCGGGGACGCCGCGCAGCCGGACACCGCCCAGGACCCCCAGAGCCTGGGCGGCAAGATCCTGCGCCTGGAACCCGATGGCGGCATCCCGGCGGACAACCCGTTCCCCGGTTCGGCCGTCTACAGCCTGGGCCACCGCAACGTGCAGGGCCTGGCCTGGGACGGGCGGGGCCGGATGTACGCCAGCGAGTTCGGGCAGAACACCTTCGATGAGCTGAACGAGATCCGTGCCGGGGGCAACTACGGCTGGCCGCAGGTGGAGGGCCAGGCCGAACGGCGCGACCGGCGGTTCACCGACCCGATCGCGCAGTGGCCCACCGGGCAGGCCAGCCCCAGCGGGATCGCGATCGCCGACGGGTGGGTGTACCTGGCCAACCTGCGCGGGCAGCGGCTGCGCCGCGTGGAGCTGGCCAACCC
>NZ_JAVGCZ010000082.1:0-12495 GCF_052928425.1 Glutamicibacter sp. BSL13 | reverse complement strand
GTCGACCGGCCCCGCCGCCGAGCGGGCGGCGCCGATCGGCGTGTAGGAGCGGGACCGGCCGTCGATGAGAAGGCGGGAGGGGACGGTCATGATGTATCCGCCGCCGGCGCGCAGGTCGACATGGGATCGGCCTCGGGACCAGGTGCGTTGCGGTCGGTCCGGGTCGGCCGGGTAATACAGGTGCAAGCCGCCCGACGGTGAGCGCACGGCGTGTGCCCACTGGTCGATCAGTCCCGACCGGCGCAGGACCTGCAGGACCGGGAACCCGCTGCCGGTGGCGTGGGCGTCGATGTCCAGGACGTCCACGCCCCGCTCGGCTCCTGGGACGGTCCCGGTGCGTACGGCGATGTTCGCCTCCGGGTTGCGCCGCCACCAGTACGTCACCTGCTCGAGATCCGTGGTGGCGTCGTAGAAGCCGTGGCTGGTCGCCGGATCCTTCGTGCCCGGCCAGCACGGGAACACTGGGACCCCGGCCCGCGCGTAGATCAGCGCTGCTTCGGGCAGCGACATGCTGCTCGTCTGCTCGAACGGCATCAGGGATGCCTGCTGCTGTGTCATCGCTTTCACCTCCCTGGGATGCGCAGCCCCGGTCCCCACCGATGCGTGGCGGGTCCGGGTCTTGCGACCAGACAGGTGCGGCACGGCGACACCCCCTGGTGGTGGGGCGTCTGCGGTCGCGAGAGGCGGGCCTCCCGCAGTAACCGGTGTCCTTACCCATTAACGATCCCCACGGGCGGACGGCAACCTTTCAGCGGGAAGGTGCGTGACTGAGTCGCAAGGATGCGCGAAACGATGCAGGTCCACCCCCGCCAGCCGTGGGTCAGCGGGACAGGTCGGTGTCCCCGGGCCGCGGGCCGGGATCCAGGCGGTGCTCGTCCGGATGCAGGGACTGCTCGCGGCGGGCGAGGAGGTCGCTGAGCAGGGCGCCCTGTTCGATCAAGGTTCCCCCGTCACCGGCCGTGCGGCCGGTAGCAGCGACCAGCGTGTCGATCCGCTCCACGACCTCCCGCAGGCCGGCATCGGGGATCTCCCGGTCGAAGTCGTCGTCCGGGTCTGCCTGGGCGGCTTCCTCAAGGACGTGGGCGATCTGGTTCAGGATCGTGCTGTCGTGCTCGGCGGGCGGGAACGCGGCCGACGCCGTCCCCGTGTCCCCGACTGGGCTGCGGCCGACGGCGACCCGGAACTCGCCCTGCCCGTCCATCCCGGTCGCCTGATACACGCCGGGGATGATCCACCGGTGTGCTTCGGAGGCCTGTCCCTCGTAGATCGGCATTTCGCCCGGCGCGTCCGGGTCGCTGATGCTCACCTCGGGGTCGGCGGCGAACAGCATCGCCGCCAGCTCCTGGCGCTGCTCCCGTCCCAGGAATCGGCCCGTCACTGCGGCCGGCTGCTCGAGTAGCTCGCGCAGGGCCGTCACGGCCAGCAGATCCGCGGGGATCCAGTCCTGATGGAACTGCGCCGGCAGATATGCCGTCCGCGGGCCGCCCTCCTGCCGGAGCTGCTCGAGGGCCTCGTTCTGCGCCAGCAGCGTTGTCAGGCACTCCTGCTCCCAGTCGGACACCGCGGCCCGGTAGGCGGCATCGTCGACGTGGCCCTGCCGGTCGCGGAACTGCAGACCGTCGGGATACGCGGGCAGAGCATGCCGCTCCATCACATCCAACAGCCCGTCCCGGACGCGCTCGGCCCGCTCGACGCGCTCCAGCAGCCCCGGCAGCCGCGCCGCCGTGACCGACAGGCCCCGGCACCGGTCCCGCCAATCGTCACACGCCTCGTCATAGGCCTCTTCGTCGAGTTCGCCGCCGGGCGTCCGGTAGTCAGCGGGGTCGGGCTCCGGCGGGAACATCTCGGCGAGGATCTCCGGGATCCCGCCCTCGGCGAGGGAGTCCCAGATCTCCGGTGCCGTCGCCGTGATCGACCAGCCCCGCATCCGCGCGCCGCCCTCACGCGAACCGGGGTCGGCGACCTCGGTGTCGGCGTTGGTGGCGTCGCGCAGGACGGTCTGCACGTGCGTGCGGGCCTCCTCCTGCGAGGCTGCCTCGATCATCACGCGCACATCCACGTGCCGCGGCGATACCACCCGAGCGTCGTTGTCCTGGTTCTCCGCCATCGTGTCGTCTCCCTCGTGCATGGGCGAGCGTGTTCCCCCGATAGGTAGGCGTGCTGCTCGCCGTCGCCCCGCCTACCGCCCTACCGTGACGCGCACCGCGGATGCCAGAGATGAGGGCGAGGATGCGCGGATCGGTGGACGATCCGCGCGGCAAAGTACGATGCGGCTCACAGGCCCGGCTCAGGCACCCCGGACCCGGACGACCGCATAGGCGGTTTCCCACCGCTGTCGGGAGTGATGTCGCGGGCGCGCTGGCTGAGGACCTCGCGGACCGGATCCACGCTCCCGGTCAGCGACTGATCCGGGTGGTGCCATCCCAGGACGCCGTACACGTCGCCGTCGGAACGGACCTGCTGGCGCTGCTGCACGGCCGCCGGAGTCGCCGGTGCCGCGTCACCCATCAGGGCGTCATCGACAAGGCGCCGCGCCTCCGACGCCGAGCGCGCCGAGACGTCGAAGTCGACCGGCACCCGATACGAGCCCAGTTCATCCGGCGCCTCCGCCCCGGGAGCCGTCGCCCGCGAGGGGCTCCCGGTGGCAGGAGCCTGCCCATCGCCGGCCGGGCCGGGCGCGTTGCCGACGCTGATCTGCTGATACCAGAACGCCGGGTACGGCGTCGCCGCGCGGAGATCGTCGAGCCAGGCACCGACATCCTCCGGCCGCCTCCACTCGTCCGGGGAGCTATGGGTCTCCAAGAACTCGGCCGCGCCAGCGAACGCATCCCGGTCGGAAAGGGCCTCGTGCAGCGTCGTGGCCAGGCGGCGGGCCATCGCCGTCGCGCTGGCATCGGCGATCACGGTCGGCTCCACGTCTCCCATATCGGACCAGGAGATCACCCCTACATACGCCCGGGCAGGCAGCGGGGCCGGCTCGGGTTCGCCCTCCAGCGGCACCCACGACGGGAAGGCGTCCCGCCCCGTCGTGTTGACCCGGCGACTGATCAGCCGCACGAGATCCGGCAGTGGTTGCTCGCGGGTGTGCCCTTGCAGGAGTCGGGAGATCTCATCGAGCGTCTTGCCCTCGTGCCGTTCCTTCGGGAACGCAGCCGATATCCGGCCCGACGGCGTCAGTTCCGAGGGCGCCACGACCAGCGCGTATTCGCGATCGTCCAGCGTGAACGCCGGATAGACGCCGTCGGCGAGATGCGTCGCAGCGTCACTGGCGCGTCCTTCGAACAGCCGCCGCGTCCACTGACCCGACTCTTCGACGATGATCTCGGGATCGGCATCGTCCACCGCCTGCTGGATGCGCTGACGGGTCTGCTCCGGCATTCGATCGGAGAGCTCCTGGGACCGCAGCATCTCCCGCAGCCCCTCGACGACAGCGACGTCCCCGATCAGCCGCGGATACGTCTGCTGCACGAGGGCGGCCTGCGACGGGCGCGGCGGGACCGGCTGCCGGTCGATCACGCCCAGAATGTTGTTCTCCGCAGCATCCGGGAGCCGGTCGCCGATCACGAACGGGAACCCGTCCGAGCCTTCCTGTTCTAGCGTGCGCTCCAGCAGGGCATGCGCTTCGTGCATGTCACGCGCAACCACGCTGAAATCCACGCCGACGCGGAACGTCTGCACCGTGTCGTCGTCATCCGCGATGGGCATCTCGAGCATCGTCTCCTCCTCGAAGCAGGTCGCGCCCGGCCAACGTCCCGGGCGCCTACCTGACAGGTACGGCCAGCGCCGCGGAAGACGTCACGTCCGGTCGGGGCGCTGTGATGGTCGCTTCCTTCCGGAGCGTTCTCAACCGCTCTGCCGCTCGTCCTCGACCCGATCGAGGCGAGATTCGATCAGCGGCAGGTAGGAGGCATCGCGTTCGATCGCGGCCACTTGGAAGCCTGCCCGGATCGCAGCCTCGATCGTGCTGCCCGACCCGGAGAATGGCTCGATGACGAGCCCACCGGGCGGGGTGAGCAGGGCGATCAGCCACCGCATCAGCCCGCCCGGTTTCACCGTGGCGTGAGAGATCCCAAAGGCCCGCGGACGCTCCTCCCGATCCGGCTTGTGCTCGAACCGGAAGATCGGGAACCTCCGGGAGACCGGCTCCTGGCTGTCCCAGGTCCCCGTCAACGTATCCAGGGCGTCCGCCTGCGAGCCGTCGAGCGCCACATTGGTCGGCCACTTCCCCGAACCGAAACGCCCGCCGTCGATGTTGAGGCCGCCGGTGCCGTGCTCGAGGACCGTCGCCACCGTCGATCCCAGGGAGGGTTTACGGGCGAGGAGGATCGGCTCGAACGCCGGCCGCAGCGCGGTGCCCCAACCGGCCCAGCGGATCGCGTCGTCGGTGACCGGGGTGCCGTGCTCGGTCACCGCACGCGTGGCACCGAGGATGCCGTCGCTCTCGCTGCGCTGCACGAGACGATCCGGTCGCTGCACGCCGTGGCGCTTGTCGATCGCATACGAGATATCCATGCTCTTGGGCATGCCCGTCGAGTGCAGCCAGGCGATCTGGTCGCGGATCTCGAACCCTGCACGCTCCACACCGCGCACCATGCGATGCCACGTACGCGTGCCACCGAACGCTGCAAGATGCGCGCCCGGCCGCAGCACCTGCAATGCGCCCTGCGCCCACGCGGCGCACCACTCCTCGAACACCTCCGCCGGGCTCATCCCGGCCGTGTCCAGGTCCGGGAGCGAGTCCCGGAAGCCGGCGACCCCGTCCCACGCGTTCCCGTTGAAACCGAGCCCGTAGGGCGGGTCCGTGATCAGCGCGTCACCGATCTCTGAGCCCAGGGATGGCAGCAGGGCTACGGCGTCACCCTCGTAGACTCTCGCGCCCAGCCGGTCGATCGTCGGCGCCGGGGCGGGGGTAGTAGGGCGGGGTGTTGGATCGGACACGAGTGGCCTCCCGGGATCAGCCGCGCCGCCCGCGGATCGGGGAACGTCGGCACTCGGCAGGTGCGGTCAATTCCCGCCCCGCGAGCCCGGTCTCAAACCAGCACCCGGCCGAAACGGGGCGCCGCCAACCTCCCGCCGTCCGAGCTCCGAATGACGCGGTGATGCCTCGGGCCGGGGCCGCTGGCGTCGGATGCGCGTGCTCCAGTGCCGGCCTCTCTCCCGGGTCCTCAAGCTGGTCCACACGATCGGCAATCGACGAGTATGGTCCGCACTGTTCAGCCGGCGCTCGTGCTCGAGTTCTATGCCTCTTGCAGGGGTGGGGAAATCGTAGTTGTTTGCCTGCGCGAGAACGCAGCGAACTCGCGAGGGCTCGCCCCGTACCTTCTCTTGAAGCACCTGGACGCCACAGTCGCATTCATCCAGCCGACTTCCCTGGCTACTTCTGACACTCCCAGGTCCGTGCTCATCAGGAGCTCGGCCATCCTGTCGACCCTGAGCCGGGTCAAGTACGCCGCTGGCGAGAGGCCGGTGTGCACGCGAAAGACGCGGTTGAGTTGTGATGTCGACAACGAAACCGCTCTGGCCAACTCTTCGCACCGCCATGCATGATCGACACGTGATCGCATAAGGTCGATTGCGTACGCCACTTCCCTTCGCGGTCGAATCGAGATCGTGTCTGTCGCGAGGCCTCGCTCCGGGAATCCGACGAATCTCTCGACGGTGCCTAGGATTTCTGAAGCCAACGACAGCTTGGCGAACTCACTCTGCGCGTCTGGTTCGATGTGAGCGAGTCGCGCTAGCGATGGCGTCAAGTGATGCATGGCAGACGGCGGCATCTGAAGACACTGCAACCCGGCATCGTCAGCGAGCGACCGCTTCAGCTGATGCACCATAGGATGAGCAGACGTGAGCCATCGCACCTGGTCGGCAACGTAGTCGCGGTCAATGTAGAAAGTGACCGTTCGAGCATGTCCGGTGGGAAACCCCACACACTCGAGATTTGCCGGGATCATGAGTATTACTCCCGGAGATATGACCGAGACCTCTTCGGCGGTCCTGATTTCAGCCCAACCGGATACCGTAAATACCACTTTGACGGCCTCAGCCGTCACTGATCCGGAAGGCGCGACCGCGGTTGCGTCGATGACACGTAGGGGCAATCCGAGATCGCCAAAGAGTCCTTGGGCGGACAACACTGTCATGGCACTTCGAGCCTCGGCCCCGGTGGGGAGGAAGGATCGGCAGTCCGATGTGAGGATGCGCGTGAGTGGTAACCGACCCTGCGACCTGTCGCGGGGTGCTGTCGGTTCCCCCGGTGAAGGATGAGCATGCGACCGTTTCCTGCATGTCGTCGCCCGACGGTATCGAGCTACACTCCAACCATTTCTGCGCTCTTCTCCCAGAGGCCGTCGCGCTGAGCATCGTCGAGCGCGAGCGTCGACGGCGAGGGATAGGTCAACTCGCCGCGGACGATGGAGGCGTAGACCTTCCCAGGTGGTGGAGTCACCGTCCCGGTCGCGAGGCCTGCGAGGACTTCGCCTGCGCGCTCTGGCTTGCCGGCGCTGAACTCGGGTTTGAACCGACCGACGATGCTGAAAATCGGAACCACGAGCGCTGCGAAGATGCGCTGGGTGCGCGGGCTGCGTCCGCCGAGGTTGGTGCCGACAGTGAAGCCTGGGTTAAAAGCTATGACGGTGATGTTGCGCTTGGCCAGCTCGGGGGCGTCGGCGAAGGAGCGGGCGGTGAGTAGGTTGCACAGCTTGGAGGCCGCGTATGCGCGCATACCCGAGCCGAACCCTCCGCCGGTGGGATGGGCCAGTGCAGCAGGATCGAGCGACTTCGGCCCGAGCGGCGTTACCGCGGGATCGTGGGTATCGCTCGTGGTCAGAATGAGGCAGCCATTGTCGGCGACGCGGGGTGCGAGGAGCCGAGCGAGGAGGTAGTGAGCGAGATGGTTGACGCCGAAGGTCATCTCGAATCCATCGGAAGTGCGGCCCTTCTGGTTGGAGGCTTGGGTGCCGGCGTTGAGGATCAGGGCGTCGATGGGTGCGTCATCCAGTTCCGCGACGACCCCATCGGCGAAGGCGCGGACACTGTCGAGCGAGGCGAGGTCGAGGGGCAGCACCTCGACGCCGGCTGGCACTTTCCGCCCGGTGCCACGGGCGCCGACGATCACTCTGGTGCCGGGCTGGCGGGCGAGCCGCTCGATGGCGGCGGCTCCGATCCCGTTGGTGGCCCCGGTCATCACGATCGTTCTGGAGGCGGGTATCGCCTGGTCGTTCATCGTGCTTCTCCTCGGGCGGTTACGGCGCTGAAGTCGTGGCGGGGTGGGGTGGTCATTGTGAACCACTGGCGTGCCTTGGCGCGGGATGCCTCGGTGAGGACGGTGTGCTCCGTCGGTTCGCCACCGGAGTCGATGACGGCCTGGTGCAAGTAGTCGCGAACGAGCCAGACGTGTGTCGGGTCGCCGCCCCGGGCCATCCGGATCGCGAGATCGAGCTGGTCCGTGGTGATGCGCAGATCGGCTGCTACCTCGTCGCGGGTGAGGCCGGATCGGTCGAGGTCGGACAGGAGTGTCTTGGTGACGGCTCGGCGTTGGAAGATGTTCAGGGACATGATCAGGCCAGCTCTGCGAGGTCGTCGTCGGACAGCACGATTGCGCCTGCTGCGATGTTCTCCTCGAGGTGCTCGACGGACCCGGTGCCGGGGATGAGGAGCGTCACGGGTGAGGCGGCGAGAAGCCAGGCCAGAGCGATCTGGTGGACGCTGGCCTCATGCCGCTCGGCGACGCGCTGGAGCGCTCCCGCACGCAGGTCGGTCATTCCGCCGCCGAGGGGGAAGAACGGCACGAATCCGATGCCCTGGTCCTGGCACGCGGCGAGGAGCGCGGCGTCGTCGCGCTTGCCGGCGTGGAACTGGTTCTGCACGGCAGCGACGGGGGCGATGCGCTGTGCTTCGGCGAGGTGGTCGGTGTCGACGTTGCTCAGCCCGAGGTGGCGGATGAGGCCCTCCTCGCGCATCTGTGCGAGGACCTCGAATTGGGCGGCGATGGACTGGCCGTGCGGGGGTTCCATCTGCCCCACGCGCAGGTAGACCAAGTCGAGGCGCTCCAGGCCCAGATCGGCGAGGTTGGCTTCGATCGCCGGACGCAGTGCAGCGGGGTCCTCGGTCTGCTCGATGCGACCGTCGGGATGCTCCCACGGGCCGACCTTGGTGGCGAGGACGAGGTCGTCCGGGTAGGGCGCGAGTGCGTCGCGGATGAGCCCGTTGGCGGTGACGGTGCCGTCGTGGCTGCGGTAGATGGTGGCGGTGTCGATGTGATTGACGCCGAGCTCGAGTGCGCGCCGCAGCACGGCCTTGCCGGTCTCGGGGTCGCGGGCGGGGCCGGTGAAGCCGGTCGCGGACAGGCGCATCGCGCCGAATCCGATCCGGTTCACCGGCATGTCGCCGCCGAGCAGGAACGTGTTCGTGGTGGTCATCGTGGATCTCCTGTCAGTCGGTGAGGACGGCCTGGCGGCCGATCCAAGCGGGGTCGTGGACGGCGAGGTGCATGAAGTGGCCGACATCGGCGCGGCTGATCGTCGGGGCTCCCTTCATCGGGACGTGGTCGTCGACGGTGTAGGTGCCCTTGGCGGGGCCATTGGTCAGCGTCGTGGGATAGACGATGGTGAGATCCAGTCCGGCTGCGCGGAGGGTCTCCTCGGAGATGGCCTTGTCGGCGTAGATGTTGCGCAGGAACGTCTTGTACATCGCCTTCTGTGTCGTGCTCGACTCCGCGAGCGTGTCACCGACGCCGAAAGACGACAGCCACACCAGGCGTCGCAGCCCGGCCTGCCGGGCCGCTTCGGTCACGGCGGTCGCAGCGCTGCTAAAGAGTCCGTCCGCGCGCACCGAGGTACTGCGACCCAGCGCCGAGATCGCGGCATCCTGTCCCGCCATCGCCCGAGCCACGTCCTTCGCAGAGGTGGCGTCCCCCTGCGTGATCGTGATCTGGCTGGCCAGGTCCTGGAGTGCTTCGGGCCGGCGAGCCAGGGCGGTGACCTGGTCGCCGTGATCAAGCGCGCGCTGGACGACGTGCTGTCCGGTAGGGCCGGTGGCCCCGAGTACGAGGAGCTTCAATGGATCGCCTTCCCGCTTACCAACCGGACGATTGTCCGCTTGCTCTCAGCGTACCGGACGACTGTCCGGTTAGCAAGGTGGGGCCGAGGACCCGCCTTGCCTCTCGAGAGGGTGACATCGCGTGACCACACAAGGGGAGCGCGACTACTTGGCGGGGTGCCGCAGTGCTCAGTCAGCGTCGGCAGAGTTGGTCAGCGGTGAGATGTTCTTGTTGTGATTCAGCACATCGTGGGCCCCTTGCCGTTTTGGCTGCTCGGAGCCTAAGGGGTGGCTCTTGCGGCGAGATGACTCGCGGTCCGATCGGCTTCTATGGCCAGGAGGCGGGGATCGACTTCGCGCTACGGACGATTGAGCGTCCGGCGAGTCACGAAGCCGGGTCGGCCTGAGCGCTGAGCGCGATGACGATGAGATCCAGCAAGCGCTGAGCGCGCTGCTCGCCGTCGGCGTCGGATCGGATCTGCCACAACCCCGCGACCAGAGCTGTAAAGTCCTGGGCCGTGGCGTCGGGCCTGATGGTGCCCGCCTCCCGGTTGGCGGCGAGGAGTGTCTCGATGGTGTGGACAACGCGGGCGTAGCCGGGCCGGGCGGCCTTGGTCTCGGGGCTGATGGGCTCGTTGATCGCTCCGCCGAGGTCGGCCTTGGTTAGGGCGAAGCGGGCCAGGTGGGACATCCACTCCCTCAGGGCCCGCTGTGGCGTCTCCTGTTCGAGGAGCTGGTCGGCGCGGACGACGAGGTCGTCGACTTCACGCTCGTAGACGGCCCAGATGAGCGCTTCACGGTCGGGGAAGTGGCGGTACAGGGTCCCCTGTCCGACGCCGGCGCGCTTGCCGATCGCACTCAGGGAGGCGCCGCTGTCACGCGAGAGGGCTTCGACTGCCGCTTCGAGGATCCGCTCGCGGTTGCGTCGCGCATCCGCTCGCAGCGGCGTCTCCTTCGGCTGGGTCATTCACGCTCCTTCAGTACTCCCCGGACAAGTGTCCGTTTCCTATGGTACTCGCGCTCCCGGCGACGGTAGGTCAGGGCACTGGCCGATTACTGCCTTTCCGGTCCGCCGCGGCGCGCTTCGCCGGAAGACATGGAGCTGCTGCCAGCAGGAGAGGGTGAGTCGTCGTAGACCGGTAGGGTCCAGGTTCCTCGATCTCTGTTGCTGTCTCGACCAGTCGCCGTCGAGAAGCGTGCTCGGACCTTTGAGATTCCGAGCATGATCGTGCGTGCGCCTTGCCCGAGGGTGTGGAACAGGCGAATGCCCAGCCGGGTACTGGGGAGCAGGATCCGGTAGGAAGCGAAGCTGGCGGGCTCTTTGGACTTGATGAACGGGCGCATCGCTGCCTCGTACCGGGCGAATGCCGCTGAGGGGTTGTCCGGGGTTCGCGCCAGTTCGTGGGTCATGATGTAGGAGCCGACGATGCTCGAGGTCACGCCCCACCCCGCCGGGGGGAGGCCGTGTGCGGCGTCGCCGAGGAGGACAACGCGGCCCTGGTGCCAGCGGTCGGCGACGATCTGGACGACTTCGTGGCAGTAGAAGTTGTCGCTGGTCTCCAGGGCGTGGAGGAAGCGATCGGCCTGCCAGCCGGCCCCGCGCAGCTTGCCGGCCCAGAATCGCTTCTGCTCGTCGACCGGCTTGCGGTGGATGGCCCTGGTTTCGGCGGAGTCGTCGCGGAGGAAGAAGTAGATCTGGGTCTCGTCAGCGCTGTGGCTGCGGCGAATGAGCAAGCGTCCGCCGGGGGCGTTGTACATCGTGGCGATGTCGGTGTCGGTGTTGTCGCGGGGCACGATCCAGTAGGCCACGTGGACGCCGGAGCGTCGGTATGGGTCCGGAGCGCCTGCGGGCAGGATGGCTTTGCGGATGCGCGACCCCTGGCCGTCGGCGCCGACGAGCAGGTCGAAGTCTTCGGTGGTGCCATCGGCGAAGTGGGCCGTGACCTTCTCATCGTCCTGCTCGTACCGCTCGAGTTTCGCGTCGAACCGGAACTCGGCCCGGTCCTTCGCGGCGTCGTGGAGCAGGCGCAGCATGTCTCCGCGCATGATCTCGTACTCGGCGGTGATGGACTCGGTGCCGTTGCCGGAGGTGTTGGCCATCATGCGTGACTTCACGGCGCCGTGCTCATCGATCATCTCGAAGCCGATCTCGTGGACCTGTCTGGCCTCGACCGCGTCGAGGAGACCCATGCGTTCGACGATCTCGACGCACGGGGTGCGGAGGTCGACTTGCGCGCCGGAGTCGCGCAGGGCCGCGCCGCGTTCGGCGATGACGACCTGGTGGCCGTGGCGGCCGAGCCAGTAGGCGGCGGAGAGTCCGGCGAAGCCGGCGCCGACGACGAGGATTTTCTTCTGGGGGGTGTTCTGCATCTCTTTCTTGCTCCTCTTTTCGGGGTTCAGGCTCGCGGCGTCGGCTCGGAGAGCACGGCCAGGGTGCGGGGCCAGGCCTGGGAGCGGGCAGCGGCGTCAGCGTCGGTTTCACCTTGGCCGAAGCCGTGTCCGATGCCGGGGTAGTACTCGTAGGCCGTCGGCGCGCTACGCTCGCGCAGCTGGGTGATGAGGGCGTCGTAGACGTCCTGCGGGGTGAAGTCGTTCTCGGGGTGGCAGATCTGTACCGGCCCGCGGATTGCCGAGGCTGCGGCGATGACGTCCATGGTCTCGCCAGGGAAGTCCGCGCCGCTGAAGCGCATGGGCCCGAACTCGACGACCTGGTCACCCCAGATGGTGGGGTTGTAGGCGGCGACCGCGCCGATGCGTGAGTCCAGGCCTGCGTGCAGGAGCGCGACGCGGCCTCCGAAGCACCACCCCCATGCACTGAATGAGGTCAGACCGAGTTCGTCTTCCATGTAGTCGAGCACCTTCGTCACAGAGGTGATGATGTGCTCGTCCTGGAAACTCTTGGACAGCTCCAGCGCGGCGGGTCGGCCGCCGGCGGGAGGGTTGCCGTCGTAGGGGTCCCAGACCACGGCGGTCAGGCCTTCTTCTGCCAGGGTCGCGGCCTGGGCGCGCATGTGCTCGTCGAGACCGGCGATCGTCGGATAGAGCAGCACGCCGGTGGCCGATCCGCCGGACGGGCGGGCGACGTGGATGGCCAGCTCGTCGATCTGGGCGTCGGATGCTGTGATGCTCTGCTCGGTGGTGTCTGTCATGGTCGGGTGTTCCTTTCGAGGGAGGAGGCTGCTCGCGGGGCCCGGGTCAGGGGATGAGGATCGCCTTGGCGGTCGTGCCTGCCCGGGTGTCGGCAAGCGCCCGGTCGATGTCGGCCAGCGGGTAGCGGGTGATGACGGCGTCGAGGTCGATCAGGCCGCTGCGGTAGAGGTCGATGAGTCGGGGGATGAACACGTGGGGCATCTGGTCGCCGACGAGCACGTTCACCACGGACTTGCCGGTGGCCACCGGTGACTGGGCGGCCTTGGAGAATCCACCGGCGGCCAGGGCGATGCGGCCGTCGGCCTTGAG
>NZ_JAVGCZ010000081.1:0-12641 GCF_052928425.1 Glutamicibacter sp. BSL13 | reverse complement strand
GCCGGCACCTGCCATGTGGATCTGGTGCCGGGGCTGCGCCCGCTGCTGCTGCACGAGCTGTGTCCACGGCGCACCGTGGTGCCGCTGCCGGCGCTGCGCCGGGTCTTCGACGAGGTGGCCTGCGACCCGCAGGTCACCGGGCTGCTGCCGCGGGTGCCGGCCGACCATGCCCTGGTGCTCGGCCAGTACCTGGGGGCGCTGGGACTGCTGGATGATGAGCAGGAACTGGAACTGCACCGTCAGATGCTGCAGGAGGCCGCTGACTGCGGCGCCGGGCACGTGGTGTTCAAGCCGCACCCCAGTTCCTCCCCCGCCTCGGCACGCAGGCTCGCCGTCCTCGCCGCACAGCAGGGCCTGGGGTTCACGCTGCTGCGCACCCCGCTGCTGGCCGAGACCGTGATCGGGGCGCTGCGCCCGCAGCGCGTCATTTCCTGCTTTTCCACCGCACTGGTCACCGCCCACTACATGCTCGACATACCGGTCAGCGCGGTGGGCACCGACGCGCTGCTGCAGCACCTGGCCCCGTACCAGAACTCGAACCGGATCCCGCTGACCCTGATCCACGCGCTGTTCCGCCAACAGCTGCCGGCCCCCTCCCGGGTGCGGTCGGGTTCGGTGGATGAGCTCAGCGCCCTGGTGCGCGCCGTGTCGTACTGCATGCAGTCCGGGCAGCTCGAATCCCTGCGCGCCCAGACCGAAGAGTACCTGGAAGCCAACTATGCGGCCCACCCGGAGTACTTCAAGCGCCGCCGGCTGGCCAAGCTGGACCTGCCCCCGCGCTGGGCCCACCCCAACTCGCAGCGCAGCCCCGTGCTCCGGTTGCGTCGCGCCGCCGGCCGCTCGGTGCGCGGCATGCAGCGCCGCGGGGCGCGGGCCTTTAGCAGCATGGCCCGTCGCCTGGAGTCGGGAGCGCGTGGGTGAAAAAGATCGTGTACCGCCCGCAGGCGGAGGTCAGCCGACCGCGCTTCGGCCACTGCCGAGTCTGGGTCGAATCCCCACTGCAGCTGCTCTCTGCGGTGGAAACCCATGCAGCGGGGCTGCTGGGCAGCAACACCCGAATCGTGCCACGGCAGAACATGCCGCTGGAGGCCACCACCAAAGCACTGCTGCAGGCCGCCCCCCGCGGGCTGGCGATTGCCGAGCCCTCCCGCAACCCACCGGCACCGCTGTCCACCGATGAACGCTGGGTCACCGGGGACGCCTACTCGGGAAGGGTGCAGCGTGCCCTGCTGGGGCCGGTGCAATCCCGTGAAGTGGTCATCATCGACGACGGGCTCGCCACCTTGGCGCTGATCCGCCAGCTGACCAGCCAAGATCCGGTACCACTGGTGCGGGAGCGGGTGGAGAACTCCGCGGGCCGCAGGGCACTGGGACTGGCGCTGTGGTACCGGCTGCGTTTCATGGCGCGCGATCAGCGCCTGCTGATCGTCTCCGCCCTGGACGTGGATGAGCCCACGCGGGAACGCATGGAGCAACTGGGCATCAAGTTTGCCCAGCACCGCTTCGAATGGCTCGCCGCCCAACCCGTGGCCGAGAGCTTCGCCGAACCCACCTTGGTCATCGGCTCGGCGATGAGCACCGACGGGCTGATCCATCCCGACCCGTATCTGGAATGGCTGCGTGATGTGGCCCAGGACGGGCCGCTGGCGTATTTTCCGCACCGCCGCGAAACCCCGCACCTGCTCGAGCTGATTGACCGGATCCCCAATGTCCGGCTCAAGGAGCACACCATTCCCATTGAAATGCGCCTGCGCCGGTTGCGTTCCGGGCAGCTAATCCGCTCCTTGCCCTCCACAGTGGTGCCCTCGCTGCGCCTGCTGCTGGGTACGCAACGCCACCAGGTCATTCCCCAAGCGGTGCCCGAACACTGGTGGACCGCCGCGACATCCCGGCAGCTGCGCGAGCACCTGTCCAATTCCCTGAAGGTGTGATGCCCGGTGACTCCCTCCATCTTGGCCGTGGCCGACTCCGACTCGTACCTGAAGTTGGCCGCCCATCTGCTGCACCAGCTCGGCGACGGATGGCGGCGGCGGGTCGTGGTGGTCCGCACCCCCACAACCCCCACCGACGAGCAGATCCTGGCGGCGTTCAGCGGCACGGATTTGGACCCGCAGCACGTCCAAATTCTGCCGCTAAGTCACCTCACCGCCGGTACCGTCACCGAAGATGTGCTGTTCGCTTCGGCCACCGGGCCGATTGTCTCGGAAATATATGCCAGGGTCCTGCGCAGCGAACCGGTCGATGCACGCCGCACGGCGCTGGTTTCGGCGCTGCCGGGCGTAGCTTTCCCCGCGACGGCGAAAGGCTGGAACTATCGTCGGGCCGGGGATGCCTTCATCTGCCATTCGCACGCCGAGGTGCGGGATTTCTCCTTCCTGGCCGACTCCGAACCCGGCCACCAGCCCACCCTGTTGCTGGGCAAGTTGCCTTTTTTGACCAGTCCTGGCTTCCCCGCCACTTGTAGCCAGCCGATTAACCGAGTCGTGTTTGCCGCCCAGGCCAAGGTTCCGAGCGCACGTGATGAGCGTGAACAGATCCTGCTGGCCCTGGAAGGCGCGGCCCGGATGAACCCGGGTACCGAGGTCATCATCAAATTGCGCGCCCGGGCCGGAGAACCGCAAACACATCTGGAGCAATACCCTTATGACGCGCTGTTGGAGCAGATGGTCCAGGACGGACGGCTCTCCCGGACCAGCCACATCCGTTTTGCCACGGGGGCGTTGCACGAATTTCTGGTTCCGGGAACGGCGTTGGCCACGGTTTCTTCAACCGCGGCACTCGAGGCCCTGGACCACGGGTTGCCGACCCTGGTCATCAACGACTTTGGCGTTGACGCTGCACTGATTAATACGGTGTTCGTCGGCTCCGGGATTCAAGGCAGCCTGCAGCAACTGCAGATGCTCGGATTCAGTAATCCGAACCGCGCATGGTTGAGGGAAAATTACTTTCATCGCAATACCCGCGATCTGCATGACGCACTGCAACTCCTGGCATCTAGAGCGCAGACTGGAACGCTGCAGACAGACGAGCAAATGCTGGCACGTTTGAAGAACTTTCCTCTGCGGCAGCGCGTACGCACCGTAATGCCCCGGCCAATGCTGGAAATTGCCCGAAAGTTGCGGCGGATTCTTGGACAGGCGTGAAATGAGAGCTACCAGACACCTCATGAGCATCTGAAACTTTGCTAATGACATAATATTTCATGATTTTCCACTCCTAATAACTTGGTCTACGTTCGCCGAGCGCGGTCGTTCACGCCCAATATAAGTTTTGGTACTGACTTTGTTTTCAGTCATTACCGACCGAACTCAGAGGACTTTCCGTCCACATGAGGTCGGGTGGTAACAGTAACGAGCCTCGGTTCCCAATCTCTTCGCCGAAGCGGGAATGAAAGTGCATAGTAAGGGACTTAAGATCTATGGGGGAGCCTGTTTGCGGATAACTCTTATCTCTTGGATCCGCTCCCCAAAGCTTTCATCGTTTTCCAAAGGAGTTCATGTGTCGGCGAACCCGATCAGAGTTGCCATCGTCGGTGTGGGTAACTGTGCCACGTCACTTATCCAAGGCGTCGAGTACTACCGCGATGCGGCAGCTGATTCCACCATTCCGGGTCTGATGCACGTTCAGTTCGGCGACTACCACGTCAGCGACGTACAGTTCGTCGCCGCTTACGACGTCGATGCCAAGAAGGTTGGACTGGATCTTGCTGACGCAATCCTGGCCAGCGAGAACAACACCATTAAGATCGCGGATGTGCCGCAGACCGGAATCACCGTCCAGCGGGGACATACCCTGGATGGCCTTGGCAAGTACTACCGCGAAACCATCGAGGAGTCCTCGGCCGAACCGGTGGACATGGTTCAGTCCCTGAAGGACGCCCAGGTCGATGTACTGGTCTGCTACCTTCCGGTGGGTTCGGAAGAAGCGGCCAAGTTCTACGCACAGGCTGCGATTGACGCTGGCGTTGCCTTCGTCAACGCACTGCCGGTCTTCATTGCGGGCACCCCGGAATGGGCGCAGAAGTTCACAGATGCTGGTGTTCCGATCGTCGGCGACGACATCAAGAGCCAAATCGGCGCCACCATCACCCACCGCGTCATGGCAAAGCTCTTCGAAGACCGTGGGGTAGTCCTGGACCGCACCTACCAGCTGAATGTGGGAGGCAACATGGACTTCAAGAACATGCTCGAGCGCGAGCGTCTGGAATCCAAGAAGATCTCCAAGACCCAGGCGGTCACTTCCAACACCTCAGCCGCCCTGGGTGCCGATGACGTACACATCGGCCCGAGCGACTTCGTGTCATGGCTGGACGACCGCAAATGGGCTTTCGTGCGCCTCGAGGGACGCAACTTCGGTGATGCGCCGGTCAATCTCGAATACAAGCTGGAGGTTTGGGATTCCCCGAACTCCGCGGGCGTCATCATCGACGCGGTGCGCGCCGCGAAGATCGCCCAGGACCGCGGCATTGGCGGTCCCATCCTCTCCGCTTCCAGCTACTTCATGAAGTCACCGCCGGAGCAGTACGACGACGAAACCGCGCGTCAGAAGGTAGAGGCCTTTATTCGCGGCGAGATCGAGCGTTAACGGTCCACTCCGCTCGGAGTCTTCAGGTGCCCACCGTGTCCACAAGGCGGTGGGCACCTGCATTTAAGAGCTCTCGTGGTCGGACTGTGAAACTCCTGCATTGTTCCAAGGCCTTCGTCATCTGGGTGCGGCAAGGCCCGCCGGGCCACAGGCCGGCGGGCCTCGTCTGGATATTCGGTTGCGGTTCCATCATGTATCCCCCTTGGTCTGGCACTGACGGTAATGGCGTCAGCCGACCCCTAGCGGATACGGAAGTACATTTCCGGTGGAACGTGATTCTTCATTTCACGTTCGCGACGTGCCTGATGGAATCGCGTTTCCTTGAAGCGATCACTCTGATCGCCGCGGTAGCGCTTTTTCACTAGCCTCCCCTCCTTTCCGTTTGCGTCGAAAGGACGGGGACAACTTGAGGGTTCGAAAGCGAACTACGCGCTTTCAGGCTCTCCGGTCCGGCGAAGATCAATTCCGCGGCGCGGATAGCACGGGTTGGAGTAGTGCAAAGAGGGGCAGACATGAGAAAAGTTCCTAGAGGTTTCGGTCGAATACTGACTATTCAGCCTCAGGAACTTTTTGATGAGTTAGTGTGAGAGAACTAGATCGTCATCTGTCCGGAGGCTGGGGAAACTCGCCGCACGCGGGCGTAAAAGCCGGCAAATCCGCCGCCATTAGTCCAAGAAATCTGGATCATATTCATGTTTCCCACCTCCTTAGGTCTGCTCGAGTCGATCGCACCTCAGGTGCGAGACTGCAACGTTTATTGTCTCTTCGATCTCGTTAGTCTCATTGAGACTTCCCAATCACGATACCCAGCATAACTGAACTCTGCGCGGAATATCCAGCCACAAGGGAAAATACTTTAAAGATTCTTCGGCTTCACGGGCCACGCGGTGCCGCCGGACGTGTGAAGGCTGCTGTCCCAGAAGCAGAAGGCGGCTGCAGCTACCAATACATAGCCACGGCAGTCACCCGGGAAGCCTTCGGGCAAGTCCTACCGTCACGGAAAGCACAAACAGCCGCCGTCCTGCAATCACCACACGGCAGCGCGCAGGAGGGCGGCAAACCCGCAATGTGCGCGGCTTAGTCCCGCGACTCGGGCTGCTCGGCCCACCACTGCAGGAGGCGTTCTCCGGCCTTGTCCTCCCCCAAGGGGCCTTCGTCAAGGCGCATGTTCAACAGGAACTTATACGCACGTCCCACTACGGGCCCCGGAGAGATCCCCAGTAGCTTCATGATCTGCTCGCCGTCAAGGTCGGGCCGAATGGAATTCAGCTCCTCCTGCTCAGCAATCTGCTGGATCCGGGTTTCCAGGTCGTCGTAGGCGAACGATAGGCGATCGGCCTTGCGGCGGTTGCGCGTCGTAACGTCCGAGCGGGTCAGGCGGTGCAGACGCTCGAGCTGGGGACCTGCATCTGTCACGTACCTACGTACCGCGGAATCTGTCCAGCCGGCTTCCCCGTAACCGTAGAAACGCATATGCAGTTCAACCAGACGGGCAACGGCCTTGATCGTTTCCTTGTCGAAACGCAGGGCACGCATCCGCTGCTTGACCAACTTGGAGCCCACCACGTCATGGTGACGGAAACTGACCGAGCCGTTGCTCTCGAATTTCCGTGTCGCCGGCTTGCCAATGTCGTGCATCAGGGCAGCGAAGCGCAGCACAAAATCGGGTTTCGGAACCGCTCCGTCGGCATCGGTCTCGTGATCAATCGCCTGCTCCAGCACGGTCAGTGAATGCTGGTAGACATCCTTGTGCCGGTGGTGCTCGTCGATCTCCAGACGTAACGCCGGAACCTCGGGCAGCATGATGTCGGCCAGCCCGGTTTGCACCAGCAAATCGATACCCGATCGCGGGTCCGCGCCATTGATGAGTTTGACCAGCTCATCGCGGATTCGCTCAGCCGAAATGATCTCGAGCCGGTCAGCCATGTGCCGCATGGCCTTGCGAACCTCCGGTGCAACGTTCATTCGCAGCTGCGAGGTGAAGCGCGCAGCCCGCATCATCCGCAGTGGATCATCGGAAAAAGAGACTTCCGGAGATCCAGGCGTACGAATCAGCCCCTCATTCAGGGAGGCGACTCCGTCAAAGGGATCGATGAGTTCCAGCTGCGGCAAACGCAGTGCCATGGCATTCATGGTGAAATCGCGCCGGAACAGATCGTCTCGCAGATTATCGCCAAAGGCCACGACCGGCTTGCGAGAATCCTTGTCATAGGCATCCGCGCGGTAAGTCGTGACTTCAATGGTGTCCCTGCCCTTACGCAGCGCGATGGTTCCGAAGTCACGGCCCACATCCCACGTTGCGTCCGCCCAACCCTCAATGACGCTCAGGGTCTGATCCGGCAGCGCGTTGGTCGTGAAATCCAGGTCAGGTGAGACGCGTCCAAGGTAGAGATCACGGACCGGTCCACCGACCAGCGACAGCTCGAATCCAGCTGCGACGAAGCGGTCAGCCAACTCGAAAATGACCGCGGGAAGAATCTGGCGCAGCACTGCGTGGGAAGGAAGTTCGTACATAGTCCTTTAAGGGTGCCAGATTTCCCGGCCCCGTGTGCACGTACTCGGTGGTATTCACTGCGACAAAACTCTCCGCGTCACGTTGTTAACGGAATGTTAGGCGTTTTGTCGATACAGTGGTTTCATGAACCGTCCGATCCCGTCCGCACCTAAGCGCACGCCATTGACAGCGTCAATGGCGCATGCGCACGCGGCTGGAGGGCACCAACAGCTGCCCACCGTCGAGGAGGTTTCCTCCGGCGGTATCGTGATCGATTTCGATGATTCCTCCTTCCCCGTAGCAATCATCGCCCGGTACAACCGAGGCGGGCGGCTCGAGTGGTGTCTTCCCAAGGGCCACCCGGAGGGCGAAGAGACCAATGAGGAAGCCGCGATCCGGGAGATCGAGGAAGAGACCGGAATTGCCGGTCGGATTCTCGCGCCCCTGGGATCCGTGGACTACTGGTTTACCGTCACCAACTACCGGGTCCACAAAACGGTGCACCACTTCCTGCTCGAGGCCACAGGTGGCGAGTTGACCATCGAAAACGATCCGGACCATGAAGCCGTGGACGTCGATTGGGTTCCCCTGAACGCATTGGGCAAGAGGCTGTCTTTTCCCAACGAGCGGCGCATTGCCGACCTCGCGCGCGAGGTGCTGACCCGCTATGTCACCGGTGGTTAGCCAACAGGGTTCACAGGTGAATCGCCCCGGAGAACGCCGGCACGGAATCTACAGAAAAACAGCGTCTTCGACGGCCACGTGACTCTAGCCAAATCACCCACATATCCCGTCGTATCGCAGGTAACATGAGGGATGGCGGGGAATCCGCCTGAATGCTCAACCAACCCTTGGAGATGCACGTGTCGCAGTCCATCGATGTCGGGTCCGTCCTCGGCGGTCGCTACCAGGTCACCGAATTTGTCTTGACCTCCGCCGAAGGAGACCTTGTCCTCGAAGGCATTGACCAGGTGCTGAACAGATCCGTCAGTATTCTCGTTGCGTCGACGGACAATTCCTCACAGCTGGCCAGCAGCGCGCGCGAAATCGCGATGGACGAGCGTTCCGCTGAGGTCCAGGTCCTCGACCTTGGCGTTACGGACGCCAATCAAACTTATCTCGTAGCCAATCTGGCTAATTCGGCGGACTTGCTCGACTTGGTGGTTGAGCGCGACGCTCCTTATGTCGAGCCGTTTTTCACAGATACTCTGGGCACCGAAATTTTCGGTGAATCTCGTCAGGCAGTACCGCAGACCTACGAGGATGACGACGCCTACTACGAGCACCTCCGCTATGAGGAGGAGCCGGAAGAGCAGGGCCGTATCGGAAACGCTCTCAGCAGTGGATTCAGCGGTCTGAAGAACCGGTTCGGGCGCAAGAATGCGTCCCCTGAGGGTGATGAGCAATCACTGCCTGCTGCAGAGGGTGATGATGTCGACCCGAAGACGGCTCCGCAGGAGACGTCTTCTCCAAGCACCACACCGGTTGCGCCGATTAAGGGCTCGGAAGGGGGCGCCAAGCCTGCCGACAAGGCAAAAGTCACCCGTCTTGAGGACGACGAGCCGAATGTCACCGCCACGGCGGCGTTGTCTTCGGCCGAGCTTTCCAAGGGCAAGGAACCAAAGTCTTCCAAGGACAAAAAGAAGCCTGCTGCCGCAGGGGCGACGTCAGCGGCAGCTGCAGCATCCGAGTCTCCTAAGAAAGAACCCCGCGGGGATAAGCCAACTGGCTCTCAAAAGGCCAGTGGGGCTGCGGGGGCCGCCGGTGCCGGCGGGGTTGCTGCTGCCGCAGCAGCCGCATCCGGCAATGGCTCGAAGGCCAAAACCTTCCCCGCCGCAGCCAAGAACGTTCCTGCCTCCAACGCAGATTACGAAAATCCGGAAGAGAACAACGAAAACAGCAGCAAGGGAGCTCGCCTGTTGGTGGGCGCCGTGCTGATCGCTGTACTCGTCATTGGGGTAGTTTTCGCGTTTAACTTCCTCGGCCGCGGTGGAGGCGATGAGCCCGTAGCTCAGACGCCGCCGAACGAAACTCAGGAGCAGCCCGCCGAGCCGAATGAGGAGTCCCCTTCGGACACCGAGTCCCCGTTGCCTGCCCCGGAAATTGCTGATGTTTCCCGGCTGGTGCCAGGGAACCAGAAGCTGAACGCTGAAACCGATGACACTCTGTCCAAGATGATCGACGGTAATCCTGCCAGTGTTTACAACACCTACTCGTATACCACCGCGAACTTCGGCGGTTTTGCCTCCAACATGGTGTTTATCCTCGAGCTGGAAGATGAGTCGAAGATCAGCGAAGTTCAGCTTGACGGCCTCAACGCCTCTGGAGGCAGCTACCAGATTCTGATTGGTGACAGCGAAGACCTGGGCGAAGCAAACTCCGTGGCCAACGGCTCATTCACGGGCCCGTCGCTGACTGTTCCAGTGAATGAAGAGCAAGCCACGGGCCAATACGTCTTCTTGAACGTTACTGAACTGCCGCGTCGCGCTTCTGGCGCGAATGCATCTCGTCCCTTTGGGCTGCAGATTGGTGAGTTCTCGGCCAAGTAACACTGACGGAATTTTTCACCGTTATCAAACGTTGAGGTGCATAGTGAGGTCTAACCGCACTATGCACTTCGCATTTACATGAAATGAAAGGGTCCCTCCCCCGTGGCTTCAACACAGAATGATGAAATCCGCGATGTCATCATCGTCGGTTCCGGTCCAGCGGGCTACACGTCAGCAATTTACACTGCGCGCGCGAACCTGAATCCACTGGTCATTGCCGGTTCCGTAACCGCTGGTGGAGAACTGATGAACACCACCGACGTGGAAAACTTTCCTGGTTTCCCACAGGGCATCATGGGACCCGACCTTATGGACAATCTGCAGCAGCAAGCCGAGCGCTTTGGCGCTGAAGTACTCTTCGATGACGTGACGCATGTGGATCTCACCGGAGACATCAAGAAGGTCACCGTCAACGACGGCACCGTCTTCACCGCGCACTCCGTTATTGTTTCGACCGGGTCAGCGTACCGCGAGCTTGGCCTGGAAGATGAGAAGCGTCTGTCCGGCAAGGGTGTCTCCTGGTGTGCAACCTGTGATGGGTTCTTCTTCCGTGATCAGCAAATTGCAGTTGTTGGCGGCGGAGATTCGGCGATGGAAGAAGCACTCTTCCTGACCAAGTTTGCCTCGAAGGTGTACGTGGTGCACCGGAGAAACGAACTACGGGCCTCGAAAATTATGGCAGACCGCGCCATGGCCCACGAGAAGATCGAGTTCGTTTGGGACTCTGAGGTTGTCGGGATCGAGGGTGCTGAAAAGGTCGCCGGCCTGCGCGTAAAGAACCGTAGCACCGGTGAAGAGAAGACTCTGCCCGTCACGGGCGTTTTCGTCGCTATCGGCAACGATCCACGCACCGAGCTGGTAAAGAATCAGCTCGAGCTGACTGCAGAGGGCACTATCGCTGTTGACGGACGCACTTCTCAAACCTCGTTGAAGGGCGTATTTGCCGCCGGCGATGTCATCGACGCTCGGTACCGGCAAGCGATCACCGCCGCAGGTTCTGGATGCGCAGCCGCAATCGACGTTGAACACTTCCTGGCGGATCTAAAAACCCCCGTACAGGCGACGAATTAAGCTCTACAGAAAGGTGGTTGTCTCTCATGAGCAACGCAAAGGATGTCACCGAAGCAAGCTTCCAGGCGGACGTGCTGGAAGCAAGTAAGCCGGTAATCGTTGATTTCTGGGCAGAATGGTGTGGCCCCTGCCGACAGCTGAGCCCCATTCTTGATCAGATTGCCGTCGAGCACGCCGACAAGGTAGACGTCGTCAAGATCAACGTCGACGAAAACCAGGGCATCGCAGCAAAGTACGGAATCACCAGTATTCCTGCTGTCTACGTTTTCAAGGACGGTGAACACGTCGCTACGTCGATTGGCGCCAAGCCGAAGCCTGTTCTCGAGAAGGAATTCGCTGCCTACCTCTAGGTAGTGAAGAACGAAGTATCGACCACTAAGGGTGGCGGATCAGTGATCCGCCACCCTTAGTGGTCTTTTTCTACCGGAGAATAACCCCTGTCGTCGGACGATTAGCGGATCAAAGGCTCTGGAATAATCGACGTTTGAAATCAAATATCTTGTGTTGTTTTTTCTGTTACCAGTCCTCGACTGATAATCCCGAAGGATCATGCCCGAGATGCACGCCGCATTCGGCTGATGGCACTGTGAAGAATGATTGCTGTCTTTCCTTCGCTTTCTGCGCGCCGCGTGCTTCTTCGCAAATCTAGCAATGACGTCTCCCGCCACCGTTCAATACGAGTGACGTCCACGAGCCATGATGGAAATAGCTATCAGAGCTGGTCCATCACTTGACGGCTACTGGGTACTCCTACTCAATGACCACTATGCTGTCGCCAGAATTTTGCGTTTCGTGCAATTTTGCTGTTCTACCGCACACGGTGCGATTTCAAAGAGTCTGCGTAGTGGGGTCAAGAGGGATGATCCCGCGATCATCAAGCTTCCGGAAAGCAGCCTTCTAAACGTAGCCCCGGGCTAGAGCGCTTCCCGTTCCCCCCATCATCCTCAACGCAATCGCGGCCGGAGTTCTTGGATACTCGTACTGTAATTGACGGCATTAAGCGGCTCTTCACAATCCAGGGTGTAAAACGGGTCTGAACCCGCCGGATTCCAAAAGTGAACGAGCAATATAATTCGCTAGGCTCCGGAACCCCAGAGCACTACCGCGCAGGTGTTCCAACCTGCCGTTGATCGCTTCGGTGGGCCCGTTCGAGGTGCCTGCCCGGTCAAAGTAAGCCAGGATATCCCCGGCCCGGCGTTTCAGGGTGCGGCCCAGGGACGCCAGTTCGGGCAGCCCTGTAGGAATTTTAGCTTTGATCAGCTCGATGACCTGCTCCATCGACCACTTGCCGATACTCTTCTCCTTTTGCCGGTACGCGTCCACGATGCGCTGATAGATGTTCCAGGTGAATTGCACTGGCTCATGCTGCTGATCAGCAAATAAGGCATCAAGCCGTTCAATCTGCTTCTCAGTAAGCAAACCATCCCCGGTCAATAGCGTGCGACGCGCCGCATAGAGCGGATCACCCTTGCGACCGCGGTGACCACGGGTGTCTTGCTGCACCCGTTGACGGCACTTATCCAACGCTTCGGCAGCAAGGCGCACCACATGGAAGGGATCCATCACTTCTACCGCGTCCGGGAGTTCCTCGGCAGCGGCGGTTTTGAAGCCACTGAACCCGTCCATGGCCACCACTTCAATCCCGTCCCGCCATTCTTGGGGCCGGTTCGCGAGCCAGGACTTGAACACGGCCTTGGAGCGGCCTTGCACCATATCCAACAGCCGGGCCGGGCCAGCACCTTCGGTGACCGGAGTCAGGTCAATAATCACGGTGACGTACTTGCCTCCAGCACGGGTGTGGCGCCATACGTGCTCATCCACCCCAATGACTTTCACCCCGTTGAACCGTTCAGGCTTGTTGATCAGCACCCGTTGCCCCTGACCCAACACCGCGTCATTAGCGGTATTCCAGGACACGCCCAACCCCTCAGCGACCCGGGCCA
>NZ_JAVGCZ010000080.1:0-12662 GCF_052928425.1 Glutamicibacter sp. BSL13 | reverse complement strand
TAAAAAACACTCAACCACCACACACGGGGGTGCGGGCGATCAAGCAAATAAATGTTTCGTATTCACCAAACAAAAATAATTTGGTATCAACAAACTTGGCACACTATTGAGTTCTCAAACAACAAGCGCTTCCGACACCACGAACCACCATCATCTGGCTGGCCGCTTCGCTCCGGAGCAACTTTTCAATCTTACCACTTGGCTGATCTTTGTCAACTCGGTGATTTGATCTCGCGCCTAAACTTCTTCGGTTCAAACCGTTCTGTTCGAGCGGCGCGGGTACTAACTCTACACGAAATTTCGATGAACGCAAAACGTTCTGCTGCGGTTTCCTGCACCCGTTTCTCGCCCGGATTCCCGGGGATATTCACCCCGCTTTCGCCTCCGCCCCTCGTGAAGAGCGTCGAATCGGTTGTTGTGAACCACGTCTCGCATGCGGGGAGAGCGCAAAGAGCGGGCCGGATATCTCCGGCCCGCTCTTTGTCGGGTTCTGCCGTTGCGTTGGGCTGCGCCGACGCTTGGCCAATCAGAGCCCCGTTCTACTGGCCGGCATCCTGGCGTCGCCGCGCTACTTCGTAGAGTGCGATGCCCGCCGCCATCGAGGCGTTCAGGGACTCCATGGCCGAAGAGATCGGAATTGAGACGATAGCGTCGCAGGTTTCACGAACCAGTCGCGACAGTCCCTTGCCCTCGGAACCGATCACGATGCACAGCGGCTCGGTGGCCAGTTCCAGGTTCGGAAGCTCGACATCTCCCCCGGCGTCCAGTCCGATGACGAAGATACCCGCGGCCTTCATCTCCTTCAGGGCACTGGTCAGGTTGCTGGCCTTGGCGACTGGCACGCGTACGGCGGCGCCGGCGCTGGTCTTCCAGGCCGAAGCGGTGACGCCCACGCTGCGGCGTTCGGGAACAATGACAGCCTGGGCGCTGAAGGCCGAGGCCGAACGGATGATGGCACCCAGGTTGCGGGGGTCGGTGATTCCGTCCAGGGCCAGGAACAACGGCAGGTTGCGCTCGTAGCCCTTCTCGTAGTCCCGGGCGACCTTGGTGGTCAGTTCCACCGCGTCCTGGTACTCATAAGGCGGAACCTGCAGGGCCAGGCCCTGGTGGATAGCGTCATCGGTCATCCGATCCAGCTCCACTCGGCTGGCTTCCATGACCGGGATACCCTGTTCGGCGGCGAGCTTCAGGGATTCACGCACCCGGTCATCAACGTCAATGCGCACCGCAATGTGCAGGGCCTTGGCCGGGATGCCGGCGCGCAACGCCTCCACCACCGAGTTGCGTCCGGTCACCATCTCAGCGTTCACCCGCGGACGGCGGGTGGTGGGACGCTTGGCCTGGGAGCGTTCGGCCAGCTGCTTGCTGCGGTAGGCCTTGTGGTACGGCCGGTCCTCGGCCTTGGGGGTCGGTCCGCGGCCTTCCAGGGACTTGCGGCCCTTGCCGCCGCTGCCCTTGGTCGGGCCCTTCTTGTTCTTGCGAACGGCTCCTGGCCGATCCTTTGGTGTGCTCATACTCGCGGTTTCCTTTAGTTCAAAAATCTGTGATTGGTTGCCGGGCGCCGGGACGCCGGTGGCGCGGGGCCTTGCCTGCTATTTCTCCAGGGTCCAGCGCACCCCGTCGGCGGAGTCGACGACGCTGATGCCCAGCGAGGCCAGGGCGTCACGGATCTGGTCCGAACGGGCCCAGTCCTTGGCCGCGCGGGCCTCGGCGCGTTCGGCCAGCTGCGCCTGGATCATCTGGTCGAGCACCTGGTATTCGGCGCTGGTGCCGGTGGTCTCCGGTTCGGTGGCGTCATCCAGTCCCAGCACCCGGACCATGGCCAGCACCTGGCCAAGGGCCCGGGCCACTGTGGCCTCATCGTGGTTGTCCAGCGCCGCGTTGCCCTCACGCACGGTCTCGTGCAGTGCCGCCAGGGCCTGGGGGACGTTCAGGTCATCATCCATCGCCGCCGCGAAGGCCTCGGGCACCGTTCTGGACTGGGAGTCCAGAACGGCGTTGGCGGTCCCGGCCGCAGCCTCCAACCGGTAGCGGGCGTTGGCGATGAAGGTGTCAATGCGCTCGACCGCCGCTGCGGCCTCGGTCAGCGAATCCGGACGGTAGTCCAGCTGCGAGCGGTACTGCGCCTGTCCCAGGAAGTAGCGCACCACCCGCGGGGTTGCCTGCTCCAGCATCTGGTGCGGGGAGATGGTGTTGCCCACGGATTTGGACATCTTCTCGCCCTGGTAGGTGACCATGCCGTTGTGCATCCAGAAGTTCGCGAATCCGTGGCCGGCCGCCGCGGACTGGGCCAGCTCGTTTTCGTGGTGTGGGAAGCGCAGGTCCAGCCCGCCGCCGTGGATGTCGAAGTGTTCGCCCAGGTACTTGCCGGCCATGGCGGAGCACTCCAGGTGCCAGCCCGGACGCCCGCGGCCCCAGGGGCTGGGCCAGGAGGCGGTCAGCGGGTCGCTGTCCTTGTGCCCCTTCCACAACGCAAAGTCGCGCGGGTCGCGCTTGCCGCGCGGGTCGGCGTCGGCCGCTTCCTGCATGTCATCGACCTTCTGGCGGGTCAGTGCCCCGTACTCGGGGAAGGAACGCACGTCGAAGTACACGTCGCCGGACCCGTCGCTGGCCGGGTAGGCGTGTCCCCGCTCGATCAGCAGTTCGATCAGCTCATGCATTTCCGGCACGTGCCCGGTCGCCCGCGGCTCGTAGGTGGGACGGCGTACCCCCAGGGTCTCGTAGGCACGGGCGAACTCCTGCTCGAAACGGTAGGCCAGGGCGAACCACTGTTCACGGGGACGGTAGTACTGATCGGCGGCGAAGTCCGGCGCGAAGGACGCGGCGGACTTTTCCAGGATCTTGTCGTCGATGTCGGTGACGTTGCGTACGGTGGTCACCGCGAAGCCGCGGTATTCCAGCCAGCGGGTGAGGATGTCAAAGACAATTGCGCTGCGAACGTGCCCCACGTGCGGCATCCCCTGCACGGTGGCGCCACAGTAGTACAGCTTGACCTCGCCCTCGGTGATGGGCTGGAAGTCTCGCACGGACGCTGATTTGGTGTCGTAGAATCGCAGGCTCACAGCATTAAGGTTATCCGAAAGCCCGCGGTTCAGGGGCGGCAGGTGGCGCAAATCCCCTCGGTGTCGCCCGCCGGCTGGCGATCCCGGCTGCCGGGGCGCTAGTCGCGGCGATAGACCAGGGCGGTGGCGTAGGCGGTGATTCCGACGCCCTCCCCTTCGTACCCCAGGCCATCGCTGGTGGTGGCGGTAACGGTGACCGAGGCTTGCGCCGCGTCGCTAAGCACCTGGTTGGCTTCTTCGCGGCGAGCGGCGAAGCGGGGACGGCGTCCAACGAACTGTACGGAGACGTTGCCGATCTGATAGCCGGCAGCGCGTACGATCCGGGCGGCCTCGGCCAGCAGCGTGGTGCCGCTGGCTCCCGCCATCTCCGGCCGGTCCACCCCGAAGTGTGTGCCCAGGTCCCCGATTCCGGCGGCGGAAAACAGGGCGTCGCAGGCGGCGTGCGCCACCGCGTCGCCATCGGAGTGCCCGTCGAGTCCCACGTCATCGGCAAACAGCAGTCCGGCCAGCCACATTGGACGCTGCGGATCCTTGCTCACCGCGTGCACATCGATGGCGTTGCCGATGCGTGGGATCAGCGGCTGGTCCATGGCGTCTTCCTCCGTGTCGTCCCGCAGAATTGTCCGTGCGGCGTGAATGTCCTGCGGATGGGTGATTTTCAACGCCCGCTGGTCCCCGGCGATGACTGTCACCGAATGTCCCTGGGCCCGGACCAGGGAGGCGTCATCGGTGACCGCCTCACGCCGGGCGTCGCTGGCTTCGCGCAGCGCGGCATGCGCGGCCCGCAGGACGGGCGCGTGGAACCCCTGTGGGGTCTGCACGGCACGCAAGCTGGCTCGGGCCGGGGTGTCGCGCACCGTGTCGGACCCGCTGGTCTGCTCGACCACGGAAATGGTGTCGGTGACCGCCAGGGCGGGGATGACGGCCGGACGCTGTGGATCTTCCAGAGTCTGCAGGACGCGCTCGAAGGTGTCCGGCGGTGTCAGCGCGCGGGCCACATCATGGACCAGGATCCGGGTCAGGGGCTGGTCGACCGCTTCAAGGCCGGCGCCCACAGATTCGGCTCGCGTCGCGCCGCCAGGCACGCAGCTGACCCGGGGGCCGTAGGGCCGGGCCTGTTCGGCCAGCAGCTCATCGGAGGGGGGCACCACGACCACGATCTGCGCCAGCTCGGCTACCTGCGTGGCCCGGTCCAGGCAGTGCTGCAGCAGGCTGCGGCCCTCGATGGTCACCAGCGCCTTGGGAATTCCGGCACCCAGGCGGGTGCCGCTGCCGGCCGCGACCAGGATCAGCGCGGCATCAACGTTGGGGTGTTCATTCACGTCTTCCAGCCTACTGTGCCCCGGCACCACGAGGCCGCGCGGTGCTGGTTAAACGAGAGAACCGTGGTTGGTTACCTGTAGCAACCGACCACGGTCGATGATTCTCAGCCGGGGTTTGCGCCCCGGTGTGCCCACTGATCTAGTGGGAAGCCAAAACCTCATCCAAGAGCCCTTCGGCCTTGGTTTCGTCCAGGTCCTTGGCCAGCGCCAATTCGCTGATCAGCACCTGGCGCGCCTTGGACAGCATGCGCTTCTCGCCCGCGGACAGGCCGCGGTCGTTCTCACGGCGCCACAGGTCACGCACGACCTCTGCCACCTTGATGACATCACCGGAGGCAAGCTTTTCCAAGTTTGCCTTGTAGCGGCGCGACCAGTTGGTCGGCTCCTCGGTAAATTCAGCACGAAGGACCTCGAACACATGGTCCAAGCCTTCCTGACCGACCACGTCACGCACTCCAACCAAGTCAACGTTCTCGGCCGGGACCTCGATGGTCAGGTCACCCTGCGCCACCTTGAGCTTGAGATACATTTTCTCTTCGCCCTTGATCTTGCGCATCTTGATCTCTTCGATCATTGCCGCGCCGTGGTGCGGGTAGACTACAGTCTCGCCAACCTCAAAAACCATGTGGATAAACCCCTTTCCCACGTACTAGTCTACCACGACCGGTTTTTTGGCCGCTGTTACCTATGCCCCAATAACCGCGAATTCATGCGGTTTTCACTCTTCCAAACGGGGGAGAAACGTGGTATGAAGAAAGTAGTTCAGAGTCCAACGGACAACCCAAGCCCCTTTCCCACCGTTCGGGTTGTCCAGTGTTACAGCTCGCCAAATCACGCTTTTCACGCTTAAACCGTTAGGCTAGGTAATAGTCGTGGACTTCGTGTGGCCTGTTTCGAAAATTGCAGAACCCCGAAAGTGCACCACGAAACCATGCAACTCACTATTCTCATCGAGGAGTTTGTGTCGTGATCACCGCACGCATGACCGCTGGACGCCGTATCGCCGCGTCCCTCGCCCTGGCCGGGTTGGCACTGGGTGTCACTGGCTGTGGCGCCATTAACCAGCAGGAAACCACCACCAACTACGCCCCGAGCGATGGCATCATTGCCGATGTCGCCGACGCCAAGGTCCGCAACCTGCTGCTGGTGACCAACGCCGAGCACCAGGAAGCCCGCCTGATTGGCAGCGTTGTCAACAACTCGGACAGCTCCCTGACCCTGAGCGTCAAGGCTGGCAACGCCAGCGCCGTGAAGATTCCGGTCGACGCCTCGGGCACCGTGAAGCTTGAATCCAAGGAATTCGTCGTGGACGGGCTGAACGTGGCCCCCGGTGAGCACGCCGAAGCCACCCTGAGCACCGAGGGTGAAAGCGTGGAGACCAGCATTCCGGTTGTGGACGGCACCCTGAAGGAGTACCGCGAATTCGT
Source organism: Glutamicibacter sp. BSL13 (assembly GCF_052928425.1). NCBI lineage: Bacteria > Bacillati > Actinomycetota > Actinomycetes > Micrococcales > Micrococcaceae > Glutamicibacter > Glutamicibacter sp. BSL13. Next base: position 6,851 of record NZ_JAVGCZ010000080.1, on the reverse strand, counting down.
TCCCGGCGGCTTCGAGCAGTCGACCACCGACCACCTGACCCCGAGCGAGCAGCCGGAGCACGGCGGCAGCCACTAGGCGGCAGGCCCGGACGACCAACCGCGAAGGACCGGCACACCACCCCAGCAAGGGGCAGGTGCGCCGGTCCTTCGCTTTAATGCGTGCGGCACCCAGCGGCGCGTAGTTCACGGGTTCGGGCCCCCGGTGGGCAGGGACGGTGCGCTGCCCGAGCGCACCAGAGCCCTCGCACAGCATTGGGCCGCCGGCACCTTGTGCCGACGGCCCAATGCTGCGGATCCACCCGGCGGTCGGGTTTACACCGTGAACTTGTAGCCCAGTCCACGCACCGTCACCAGGTGCGCCGGGGCGGCCGGGTCCGTTTCGATCTTCGAACGCAACCGCTTGACGTGCACGTCCAGGGTCTTGGTGTCGCCCACGTAGTCGCTGCCCCACACCCGGTCGATCAGCTGGCCGCGGGTGAGCACCCGTCCGGCGTTGCGCAGCAGCATTTCCAGCAGTTCGAATTCCTTGAGCGGCATCGCGATTTCCTCGTTGTTCACGGACACCACGTGGCGTTCCACGTCCATGCGCACCGGCCCGGCGGTGACCACGTTGGTCAGCAGCTCCTCGCTTTCGCCCTGGCGGCGCAGCACGGCCCGAATCCGGGCCAGCAGCTCGCGCGAGGAATAGGGTTTGGTGACATAGTCATCGGCCCCCAGTTCCAGGCCCACCACCTTGTCGATCTCCGAGTCCTTGGCGGTCAGCATGATCACCGGCACCTGGCTGGTGGCCCGGATCTGGCGGATCACCTCGGTGCCCGGCTGCCCCGGGAGCATCAGGTCCAGCAGGACCAGGTCCGCCCCGTGACGCTCAAATTCGGTAACCGCGGTGATTCCGTCATCGGCGATGCGTACCTCGAAGCCCTCACGCTCCAGCAGGTAGGAGAGCGGGTCGGACAGCGACTCCTCATCTTCGACGATCAAAATCCGGGTCATCGGTTTCCTCCTTCACGCCCGCCCTCGGCGGCCGCGCTAGTTCCACTGGCGGAGCGCACAACCGGCCCCTCCAAATCAAGATCCTGCTCATCCAAGGTCGGGATGCGCAGGGTGAACGTTGATCCCTGTCCCTCCTGGGACCACAGCGAGACCTCCCCGCCGTGGTTGGCCAGCACGTGTTTGACGATGCTCAGCCCCAGCCCGGTGCCCCCGGTCTGGCGGGAACGGGCCGAATCCACCCGGTAGAAGCGTTCGAACACCCGTTCCTGCTCCTCCGCGGAGATGCCCGGGCCCTGGTCGGTCACGGAGATCAGGGCGAACCCGTCCCGCTCGCGCAGCCCTACCCCGACGGCGCTGTGCTCCGGGGAGTAGCGGATGGCGTTGTCTATCAGATTGCGCAGCGCGGTCATCAGCAGGTCCGCATCCCCGTGCACCGGGGCCTGAACCTGGCCGCCCACGGAGATCGTGATGTTGCGTTCTTCGGCCAGCAGCTTGTTGCGGTCCACCGCCTCGGCCACCACGGCGGCCACCTGCACCTGCTCCCCGTGCACGATTGCGTCGCTGCTTTGCAGCCGGGAGAGTTCGATGATGTCCTGCACCAGTGCTGAGAGCCGGGAGGATTCCTTGTGCAGCCGCCCGGTGAAGCGGAGCACCGCCACCGGGTCGTCGGCTCCGTCCTCGATCGCCTCGGCGAGCAGGGAAATCGCCCCGACCGGGGTCTTCAGTTCGTGGGACACGTTGGCCACGAAGTCGTTGCGCATCGCCTCGGTGCGGGTGATCTCGGTGCGGTCATCGGCCAGCAGCAGGATGTACTCCTCACCCAGCGGTGCCACCCGGGTGTGCACCACCAGTGCCCCTGGACCCATGGTCCCGCGCTGCAGCTCAAACTGGCTTTCGGTGATCACCCCGTCATCACGGACCCGGCGCACCATGTTGGCCAATTGTTCGTGAACCAGGGTGTGTCCGCGCACCAGCCCATAGGCGTAGGCGGCAGGGTTGGCGCGCACCACCCCGTCAACGTCATCAAGCACCACGAAGGCGCGGCCGATCACCGAGAGCACCGCGGCAGCCCCCTCGGGCAGCGTCGGTTCATCCACGGCCGGCAGCTGGGCCGAACGGCGTTGGGCGAAAAAGTATGCCAGGACGCCGACAACACCGAGGGCCAGGCCGATCAGGCCGGCGATCAGGGTTGGAAAGACTTCGTTCACCCCTTCAGGGTATCGGCATTAACCGGTGGTGAAGCGCCGGATGTCGCCGGATTTCCCGCTTCGGGTGTGGTGTTCACCAAACGTTCACCTTTGGCTCCTGCACAGTTAAGCTGGTGCTGTCAGGCTTGTTCACGATCCCTCCGCCATGCCCGAAAACGGGCTGGAACGCCTAGGACCCGAAAGGACGTACGCGAGTGCGCAAAGTATTTCAGGCTGATCTGCAGCAGATCGGCGAAGACCTCATTGAGATGTCACAGCGGGTGGCCGAGGCGATGGAACGCGCATGGGACTCGCTGGCCAACGCGGATGTGGACCTGGCCCAGGAGGTCATTGCCGAAGACGCGAAGATTGACTTCCTGCAGACCCAGCTCGATGAGCGGGCCATTGACACCCTGGCCCTGCAGGGGCCGGTAGCCAGCGACCTGCGCATGATTGTCGGTTCGCTGCGCATGAGCGCCTCGCTGGAGCGGATGGGCGACCTGGCCCGGCACCTGGCCCAGCTGGCGCGCCTGCGCTTCCCCAAGCGGGCGGTGCCCTCGGCAATTTCCGAGACCTTCAGCAAGATGGCCCAGCTGGACATCCGCATTGCCCGGGAACTGGGCCGGCTGCTGGACACCCGTGACCTGGCCATCGCCAGCCAGATCATTGAGCTGAACCGCGAGCTGGACAAGCTGCACTCGTCGGTCTTCCAGATCATTGCCGAGGAAAGCTGGCAGGAGGACGCCCCCACCACCGTGGACGTGTCGCTGACCAGCCGCTACCTGGAACGCTTTGGCGATCACGGCGTCTCGGTCGCACGCAAGGTCACCTACCTGGTCACCGGCGAGTGGGAGCCCCAGGGCTAGGTTCCACCCGGCACGCAAGACAGCACCATGCCACGGTCCGGCATCTCCCCAACGGGATGCCGGACCGTGGCATTTGCGCATCGCCGCCGCCCGCCGCGTCAATGACATACTGGAGACGAACCTAGCCTGCGCCAAGGAGTATTGATGAGCAACGAATCAGAGATGGAACTGTTCTCCCGGATCCTGCTGCATTTCACCTTTGACGGGATCAGCCCGGCCCTGCGGGAACCGGAGGGCATCGCAGCCGAAGCCCGTGAAGGCATCACGCTGCTGCGCGCGCTGGCCGACCGCGGACACCGCGAGAACGCCCGGGACCTGACCGAACAGGCCCTGAGCCAAATCAACGAGGCCTCCCAGCTGCCCGAGGCCCCCGCGTCCGTCTTCGCCCAAATCACCAACGAACTGCTCGAGCTGCACACCGAACTCTCGGCCTGAGCATGGCCCGGACACACTCCGTGGCCCGCACCCCGGTCAGCGCCCTGGACCAGGACCTTGCCCAGCTGCGTGACTGCTTCGACCTGCGCCGCGCCGCGGCAGCGCCCCGCGGGCCGGCGGCACGTCAGTGGCTGCAGGATCTGGAACTGGATCTGCTGGATGCCGCCGAGCAGCTGGCCGCAATGCTGCAAGAGGGGCCCGCGCTGCCGGTGTACCAAACCTGCGCCCAGGCCATCGACCTGCTCACCGCAGAGCTGGCCCGCTCCGGGGATGACTACGGGCTGATCCAGGTGGCCCTGCAGGAATTGGCCCCGCTGCACGCCCGGGCCGCCGTGCAGGCAGGAGTCCCTGCTGCCGACTTGGTGCCATGGCTGCTCCAGCAGCAGCTGCGTCGGCCCCCGGCGAACTGGCAGCCGGACGTCTTCGCCTACCGCGCGCTGCTGCCCGGCCCGGCGCTCAACCAATACAAGCAGCGGCTGCAGCGTGCCCTGCAGTCCCTGCAGGCCCAGGCTTCCCGGCAACCGGCGGCCGCGGCTGACCGCCTTCTGCAGGTGCAGCGGGTGGCGCAGTACAACCGCCAACGCCTGGCAGTCCTGGAAGCCGACGCCTCGGCGATAATCCAAAGCCATGGCGGGCCAAGCCGAGATCCGCTGCTCATTGCGCAGGCCCTGGACGAGGCCGGCCTGGCCGGTGCCGCACTGAACTACGCCCACCGCGCCGTGCACGTTGATCTGCCCGACGGATCCCGGCCGCGCGCCGGGGCCCTGCGCTTGTGGCTGCAGCTGCTGGACCGGCTGGAACCCGAACGCTCCCTGGCTGCCCGGCTGCAGCTTTTCCACCGCTACGGCGGCTATGAGCTGGCCGAACAAATCTACCGGCTCGGCGCCGGTCAGTGGCCGGAACATGAGCAGATGGTCTTTGAGCGCCTGCGCTCCGATTCCCCGCGGGACGCGGTGCGTTTTGGCCTGCAGGTGCTGCAGGACCCGGCACGGGCCTGCGATGAGCTGGGACGCGTGGAGGAACCGGGCCAGGCGCTGCTGGATCAGGTGATCAGCGCCGTTGTCCCCATTCGCCCCCGAACGGGCCGTGCCCCTGCTGGAATCAAGCGTGGAAGCCAAGCTGCTGCATGCCGACCGGCGCATGTACCCGCAGGTCGCCGACCAGCTGCGCCAGTTGCTGGAACTGGCGGCAAAAACCGGTCAGACGGCGCGGGCACGGAAGTTCATTGCCCAGGTGCGCATCCGCCATGCGAACCGGCCGCGCCTGCTGGAACAGCTGGACCGCGGTGGGCTGCCCCGCTGAGCGCGAATCCGCACGGCCGGGCCGTTAAACACCGTCGGCATGTCTCGAAGTGGTCTTCGAAACATGCCGATTGAAGAAAGCTGGTAAAAGTGCGGCGATTAGCCTTCGCACTCGACGCAGAATCCGATGTTGCCTTCCTCGCGCACCAGCTGCGAGCGGTGACGGACCAGGAAGCACGAGCCACAGATGAACTCGTCGTCCTTGGCGGGAACGACCGTGACGGTCAGTTCCTCGTTCGACAAGTCAGCACCGGGCAGTTCCAAACCGTCGGTGTGGTCGGTTTCGTCGAGTTCGCGCACGACGCTCTTGGCGTCGGGGGCGTTTGCGGACTTGACCGCATCCAGTGAAGCCTTACGTGCCTCGGCTACATCCGGGCGGACCTCATCGTAATCAGTTGCCACGAATTGCATTCCTAACGTGAGCCATTGTGCTGTTCGAGATAGGAGATTACAGCATAGATGAGACAAAAACACAATCGTGGAGGGAGGTTTCGCTCACAGCCTGTCAACCATGGCTCCGCCGGCACTGGAACGGCAAAAGACGTGCCACGTCGGAAGCGCTTTCACGCTTCGGTCGTGGCACGTCTTACAGTGCGTGGAACCTACTTGCGGCCCTGGTTGGCCACTGCCTTGATGGCCTCGGCGGCGGCTTCGGGATCCAGGTAGGTGCCCCCGGCGGTGACCGGGGTGAAGTTCTCGTCCAGTTCGTAGACCAGCGGGATGCCGGTGGGAATGTTCAGCCCGGCGATGTCCTCGTCGCTGATGCCATCCAGGTGCTTGACCAGGGCGCGCAGCGAGTTGCCGTGCGCGGCGACCAGCACGGTCTTGCCCGCGGTCAGATCCGGCTTGATGGAGTCCTCCCAGTACGGCAGCATGCGCTCAAGCACGTCCTTGAGGCATTCGGTGCGCGGGGCGTCATCACCCAGCGAGGCGTAGCGCTCGTCGCCGACCTGGCTGAACTGCGAGTCGTCGGCCAGCGCCGGCGGCGGGGTGTCGTAGCTGCGGCGCCACTGCATGAACTGCTCCTCGCCGAATTCAGCCAGAGTCTGCGCCTTGTCCTTGCCCTGCAGCGCCCCATAGTGGCGTTCGTTCAGGCGCCAGCTGCGGTGCACCGGAATCCAGGAACGCCCGGAGGCCTCCAGCGCCAGGTTGGCGGTGACGATGGCACGGGTCAGCAGGGAGGTGTGCAGGACCTGCGGCTTGTAGCCGGCCTCGTCCATCAGCTGGCCGCCGCGCACGGCCTCGGCGCGGCCCTTCTCGGTCAGCGAGACGTCATACCACCCGGTGAACAGGTTCTTCTCGTTCCATTCACTCTGCCCGTGGCGCAGCAAAATCAAAGTATGGCTCATGATTCCCATCTTAGCGTTGCAGGTTCGTGCCCCGGTGGTTCATTGCACCCACCCTGGGCGTTGGTCACCCCTCGGTGCTCCCGGCCCATCCCTCGGAACGGGCGCAGGGACCGGCGGGTTAGTAGTTGTACCAGTTGCCTCCGCGCCCGGAGAGCGCCGGGCGCACGTCGGCCAGGTAGACGCAGCAGATGCAGGCGGCAATCAGCTGCAGGAATCCGCCGCCGAGCGCGGCCGCGTTGGGCAGCACGGAAAGCACGGCGATGAAGGCACTGCCGCCGGTCAACGCCATCCAGAACCCCTTGGTGCGCTTGCCCTCGGCCACAAAGCGGTCCCCGGGGTGGCGCACTGCGTCAATCAGCGCCCACAGCGCCAGGACCGCGATCACCAGGGACAGGGCATACATCAGAAAGAATTCGATGGTGCGTGCTAGTTGCATGGTTCCAGCCTACCCGCGCGGCCCCGCGCCGGGACACATTGGCAACGACACATTTGGCGCACCGGCACCCCGACCAGCCAGCCGACGGCGGCGGGCTCAGCCTTCCAGGCTCCCCAGCGCCTGGCTCAGGTCCCGCCACAGATCCTGCGGGTCCTCGATGCCCACCGAGAGCCGGATCAGGTTCGGCGGCACGCTGGCCGGTTCGGAGGCGTGCCGGGCCCGGCGCTCGGCCAGGGTTTCCACCCCGCCCAGCGAGGTGGCCGGGGTAATCAGGCGCAGCGCCG
>NZ_JAVGCZ010000079.1:0-12827 GCF_052928425.1 Glutamicibacter sp. BSL13 | reverse complement strand
CCCGGGCGCGGCCCCAGGTTCGCGCGCACGATCTCATAGTCCCCGCCGCCCGAGGGGTAGGCGGCCACCGACTGGCGGTAGGACAGCACCAGCACCAGCAGCACCGCCAGCACCGCCAGGCCCACGGCCGGGGAGAGCAGGGTGGCGGCCACCCCGGCGGTGGCCAGGGTCAGCAGGATCTCATCGGGGGCATAGGCCAGCGAGGACAGGGCGCTGGAGGAGAAGATCGGCAGCGCGATTTTTGGCGGCAGCGGTTTGCGTTTCAACCGCTCGGTGCGAAACGGCTTGCCCACCAGCAAGCGTTTGACACCATCAAAGAATGCAGGCACGCATCAACGGTATAACAGCACGCGCGGCATGCTGAAGTCTCTGCCGCCCACACCCAGGCGGCATGGGCAAAACGTGGCAGACTAATGCAGTGCCGGTTTTGCCCGGCACGCCCCGGGCCGGCGCCCGGGAAGGATGGCAGCGAACCTAAGGAGTATGCGATGGCCCACTTCGTGATCATGGGCTGCGGCCGGGTCGGGGCGACACTGGCCCTGACCCTGGACGCGGCCGGGCATTCGGTCACGGTCATCGACCAGAACGAGCGGGCCTTCGGCGCGTTGGGCGAGGACTTCTCCGGGGACACCGTCACCGGGGTCGGCTTTGACCGCGACACCCTGGAAGCGGCGCGCATCCGTGAGGCCTACGCCTTCGCCGCGGTCTCCAGCGGGGACAACTCCAACATCCTGGCCACCCGGGTGGCGCGCGAAACCTACAACGTGCAGCACGTGGTGGCGCGCATTTATGACCCGGGCCGCGCCGAAATCTACCAGCGCCTGGGCATCCCCACCGTCGCGGCGGTGCGCTGGAGCGCGGACCAGGTGCTGCGCCGGATCCTGCCCGAACATTCGATGCGCGGGGACTTTCGGGAATCCTCCGGCCGGCTGATGCTCACCGAGGTGGCGCTGCATGCGGACTGGTACGGCCACCAGGTCAAGTCCCTGGAGCGGGCCGCCGGGGTGCGCATCGCCTACCTGACCCGGTTCGGGGAGGGCATCATCCCGCAGAGCAATACCCGGCTGCAGGGCGGGGACCTGGTGCACGTGATGATGCGCGTGGACGAAAGCAGCGACGTGGAAAAGATCCTGGCCACCGCCCCGCGCCAGGCGCAGGACTAGAACGGAGAGCCACATATGAAGGTGATGATTGCCGGTGCCGGCTCGGTGGGTTCCTCCATCGCGCGCGAACTGCTGAACAACGGGCACCAGGTGCTGATCATTGACCGTGACCCGGATCCGGCCGAGCAGCAGGAGCTGCCCGAGGCCCGCTGGCTGCGCGGGGACGCCTGCGAGCTGGTGGTGCTGCAGCGCGCCGGGCTGGACGATTTTGACGTGGTGGTTTCGGCCACCGGTGATGACAAGGCCAACCTGGTGATCTCGCTGCTGGCCAAGAGCGAGTTCGGGGTGCGGCGCACCGTGGGGCGGGTGAACAACCCGAAGAACGAGTGGATGTTCGACGACGCGTGGGGTGTGGACGTGGCGGTCAGTACCCCGCGGCTGATGACCGCGCTGGTCGAGGAGGCCGTGGAGGTCGGGGACCTGGTGGAGCTGCTGAGCCTGAAAAGCGGGGCGGTGCACCTGGTGGAATTCACCGTGCCCCACGATTCGGCGCTGATCGGGCGCACCATGGGACGGGTCCCGTGGCCCGAGGACACCACCATGGTCTCGGTGGTGCGCGACAAGTCGCCCTTCCCGCCCACCCGTGACGACGTCATCGAGGGCGGGGACGCGCTGTTCTTCTTGACCACCGAAGAAGCGCGCGAGCAGCTGCGCAAGGTGCTGCGCGAAACCCGGCGCTGAGCGCGCCGGCTAGTCCTGCTGTGCCGTGATCTGGCTGGCGGGGCGGGAAATCATCCATGCGAACCACAGACCCGCCGCGTACAGCGGCACCCCCATCACCAGGCGGCTGATGCCCAGGGCCACCACCTGGTCGGTGAAGTACAGCGGAAGCTGCACGGCCAGCCGGGCGGCGAACACCGCCGCCATGATCCAGGTGGCGATCGCATAGCGGCGCAGCCGTGCGGGCTGCTGGCGCCAGTCGGTGCCCTCCTGGCGCAGGAACCCGTAGAGCACCCCCAGCAGCGGCCACTTGATCGCGATCGAGATCACCATTGCCAGCAGGTAGGCTCCGACAATGAAGAATCCGGGAACGTAGTAGTCCTTGGCCTCCCCGCTGCTGCGCGCGGCCAGCGCGCAGATCAGGATGCCCACCAGCCCACTGACCGACTGGGTGAGCGAGGAACGCTTGACCAGCCGGGCAATCATGAACACCGCACCCACCGCGATCGCGGCGATCAGCGCCACGTCCAGCTGCCGGGTGAGGGCGAAGAGCAGCACAAACAGGAATCCGGGGACCACGGTTTCCAGCACCCCGCGCACTCCCCCGATGCTGGCCATCACATCGATGTGCCCGGCCGCGTTCTTGCTCAGGTGAGCCGAGGATCCCAGGCGTTGTGCCAGCGACGGGTCCGGTTCACCACGGGTGCCGGGCTGCTCGGGGGAATCTGGCGTTTGGGTCATCTCACTCGCATTCAGTGTCAAAGAGGCCGCCGGGGCGGCTAGGCCTGCGGGCGTTCCTGCGGCAGGATCAGGTAGCGCGGGTTGTGCACCGTGGGAACCTGGTCCACCAGGCTCAGCATCCCCGAGTAGCGGATCTTCACCCCGGGCTTGATCCCCGGCACCCGCTTCTGGCCCATGAACAGCAGCCGCACGTGCGGGGCGGTGCGCCGACGCACCCCTGGGCGGGCCAACTGGTCCACCACGGTGGCGGTCAGCCGCGGCGCCTCCCCCGGCGGCACATGGGTCACCGACTGGATATAGCCGGTGTGTTCGATGCGGCCGCGTTCGGGCATCTGTTCCAGGTTCTGCAGGTGGCGGACCGCCGCGCTCTGCGGCAGCGCACTGACCGAAACCTGTGTCTTGCCAACCATGTCAGCGTTCCGTTCCAGCTAGCCGATCTGGGTGATTTCCGGCCCGCGTTCCGGGCGCTGCACCTCGGGCTGCCCGGCCGGGGCCTCGGCGCGGGTGGTGGCGTTGCTTGGCACATTCAACGGCAGCAGCTCACGCGGCGGCAGCGGCCGGTCCCCGCGGTCCACCACGACCTGGCGCACCAGTTCCTCCACGGCCTTGGAGGCCTGCTCGTCGGAGATGGCCGCGCCGCCGATCACGACCCGCAGGAACCAGCGCGGCCCGTCGATGCCGATGAAGCGCAGCGCCACGTGTCCGGCCCGGCCGTCGGGCAGCTGCTGCGGCACCTTGGCCAGCAGCTCCTTGCCGTAGTCGCCGTCGCGGGTGAAGATCTCCCCGTTCTGGCCGGTGATGTCCTCGGCGATCTTGCTGGAGATGCCCGGCCAGAGTTCCTCGGACTTCGAACGGGCGAACGCCTGCAGCTGCACGCGCGATTCGGCCAGTTCCAGGGACAGCGAAATCACGCGTTTGGTCTGGTCCTCGATGTCCATGCGAACCTTCAGCCCGGTCATCGGCTTGATCAGCAGGGAACCGAAGTTCAGGTAGTCGTCCGGGTTGTCAATGTCCTTGATGTCGAACGGTCCGGTCACCGGCTGCGGGGTGCCGGGGGCAGCGTCCTGCGCGTCGGTGCCGGAGGCCGCCTGCTGGGTCGCACCGTCTTCAACCGGCTGCTGTTCCTGCTGCCGCTTCTTGCGCTTGAAAAACATCTCGTCCTTAAAACTCTTGTGGTTTACCTCTAGGGTACTTAGTTCGAGCTGAACCCGCCCGTTGAACCGAAGCCGGCGGCGCCGCGCACCGTCTCATCCAGGGAATCCACGACGTTGAACTGGGCCTGCTCCACCTTCTGGATCACCAGCTGGGCGATCCGGTCCCCGCGCTGCACCTCGAAGGTCGCGTGCGGGTCGGTGTTCAGCAGGGTCACCATGATTTCCCCGCGGTAGCCGGCGTCCACGGTGCCCGGCGCGTTCAGCACGGTGATCCCGTGCTTGGCGGCCAGGCCGCTGCGCGGGTGCACCAGGCCAACGTAGCCGTGCGGGATGGCCAGGGCGATGCCGGTGGGGATCAGCGCGCGCTGCCCGGGGGCCAGCTGCACCGCTTCACGGGCGCGCAGGTCCGCCCCGGCGTCCCCGTGGTGGGCGTAACCGGGGATGGGCAGCCCATCGTCAAGCAGTTTGATGGCGATCTGCAGGCTTGGTTCACTCATGGGTGGTGTTTCGTCTTCCGTTGCATCCGGCAGTGGCTTCACTGTGCCGCGGGGCGGGCAGGAGCACTGCCTGCGGCACCTGAACAACTCTAGCGCCTCGGGCTTCGCCTGTGGTGGGCCGGGGACGGATTGCCCATAGTTCTTTACCGGCCGCTCGGCGCTGCGGGCGGGCTGGGCGGCACGCACAGGTTCAGCGCCTAAAATGGAAGGCATGAGTATTGCGAGCTCCGGTGAGTCGACCGTGCTGTTCAACGAAAAACTGTGGCCTTCGGCCGGAACCTGGATTTGGCCGCTGCTGCTGGCCTTGACCGCGGGGGTGGCCCTGGCGCCGATCGGAGTGGCCTGGGGAATCCTGGCCGGGGTGATCGCCTTTGTGGTGATGACGGTGATCCTGATGCTGAACACCCCGCAAATCACGGTGACCGAGGATTCGGTGCGGGTGGGCCGGGCGAACATTGAACGCCAATACGTTGGCGAGGTCATCGGCTACCGCGGCCAGGAGGCCTTCGAGCAGCGCGGCCAGAAGCTGCACGGGCTGGCCTACATGAACCTGCGCGGCTGGGTGGATGCCGTGGTGAAGCTTGAGATCACCGACCCGCGCGACCAGACCCCGTACTGGCTGACCTCCACCCGCCGCCCCGAGGAGCTCACCCGCGCCCTGGGTGGTGTAATGAACGCCTACCGGCAGCCCGACGAGGTGCCCGCGGCCGAGGACGTCACCGCCGAGGACCAGGCCCAGCCGGAATCGCGCTCCAACCACGGGGACTCCCAGGGCCAGTAGCCTGCCGACGGCGATCGCCACCAGATACAGCAAGCCGCCCAGCACCTGCCCTCCCCTTGGCGGGGATGCAGTGCTGGGCGGCTTCGGTGGTTAATGGGTCGGGCGCGGATCGGGCGCGCTCAGGCGGGGACTCGGGTTAGTCTTCGCACTCGGTGCAGAACATCTGCGCGCCGTCCTGGCGGGCCAGCTGGGAGCGGTGGCGGACCATGAAGCAGGAGGCACAGGTGAACTCGTCGGCCTGCTCGGGCATGATTTCGACGCTGAGCTCCTCCTGGGTGACCTCGCCGCCGGGAAGCACGAACCCTTCGGCCAGGTCCGTTTCATCCTCGTCGATCAGGGTCGCCTGCTTCGCCGTCCGCCCGGCGTTCAGATCCGACAGCTGCCTGGCCGTCTCGGATTCCTCCTGCTTTTCGCGCGGTGCGTCGTAGTCGGTAGCCATTGAAGTATCGTTCTCTTTTCCTTGACGGATGTGCAACAACTCGTGGCGGTACACTACACCACCACTGGCACGCGTGTATAACGTCCTAGACGGCAAAAAATTCCCCGGATCCGGCCTGGAAGGGCGTTCTTCGCCCGCCAGGCCAAGGAAATCGCGCCACACCCTTGGCGGTAATAGGAATTCCGGGCGTTGAGTGGCAAAGTTTTACTCAGGAAATAAACCGTGTGGAGGGTAGTAATGCGTCAGCTGAGACTGGTAGGAATACATGAAAATGGTTCCAGCCTGCAGGTCAGCAGTGACGACGGGATGAGCTTTGAGCTGCCCGTCGACGATGCACTGCGCAGCGCCATGGCCGAAATCGCCCGCGCCCGTGCACCGCGCAACCGTGAACAGTCCTCCGACCACTCGCCGCGGGAAATCCAGGCCCGGGTACGCGCCGGCGCCTCGGCGTATGACCTGTCGGTGGAGTGGGATGTGCCGATCGAGCAGATCCTGAAGTACGAGGGCCCAGTGCTGGCCGAACGCGCCCACATTGCCGAACTGGCGCGCCGCGTGGAGGTTTCCGGTCCGCAGACCGATGCCGAGTACCGTGAGGCGTTTGGCGAGGAGCCGGCCGACCTGGGTGCCATGGTCGCCCACCGGCTGGGCCAGCTGGGCATTGATGCGGAGTCGGTGCAGTGGGATTCCTGGAAGGACCCGGAGGGCCAGTGGCTGGTGACCGCCATCTTCAACTCCCCGCTGCACGAGGGCAACGTTGAGTCGCTCTCCGAGGAGAACCAGGACGGCTCCCCCAACGTGGCCAAGTGGTCCTACCATCCGCAGCGGCGCACGCTGCGCAACCTGAACCGCTGGGCCCAGACCCTCAGCGAGCAGGCGGCCCCCGAATACTTCTCCACCATCACCCCGGTGGCGGTGGAATCCCCGGTCGCCGAGGCCCCCGGGGAGGCGGCGCCCACCCAGCCTGGCGACAGCGAGGAACTGGTGGAGCTGCTCAACGCCCGCCGCGGCCAGCGTTCGGGCAAGGACGAGGACTCCGACGAGCGGCTGAATGAGATCATCGACCGGAACCTGAACAACTATGGGCAGGACGATGAGGACGAGGGCCTGCCGCACCTGCCGCAGACCATTTCCACCCGCACCTCACAGCTGACCGTGCTCACCCACGATTCGTCCAAGGACAAGCCGAAGCCCGAGCCGACGGCCGAAGAGGATGCCAACGCCCGCAAGTCCAAGCGTTCCTCCGTGCCCAGCTGGGATGACATCATGTTCGGGCGGCGCAAGAAGGACTAGGAGCCTGGTCCCCGCACCACCCCGGAACGCTGAAGGACGATTCCCCGGCAGCCAGCTGGCTGCCGGGGAATCGTCCTTTGCTGGCCCCCGCGATTGGGCGGGCCGGGGTTATTCGGTGTGCAGCTGCAGCAGCGGCACCAGGCGTTCGGCGGTGGTCAGCGATCCGTGCTGCCCCACCATCTCAAAGGCCTTCGGGTTCACCCGCCGCCCGTCGTAGAAGGCGATGGACTCGGCGGCCAGGATCATCAAGTCCCCCAGCCGTTCGGCCACCGCGTCGCGCATCGGCCCGAACAGGCCGTGCTGGATCGCTTCCTGGCGGGTCAGCACCCAGGCCTTGGTGCCGTAGCGGCGCTGCCAGGCCTCCCGCACCCGGGCGCGCACCGCATCGCTGGTGGCGGCGGCGAAGCTCAGCTGCACCCCGCGCGGCTCCCCGCTGGTCAGCTCCACCCCTTCAATCAACTCCGGTTCCCGGCTGTAGTCGATGCGCTGGCTGGCCGGCACGTCCACCATGCCGTGGTCCCCGGTGATCAGCACGCTGGTTTGCGCCGGCAGCCGGGACACCATGGTCTTGAGCGTATAGTCCAGCTCCTCCAGGGTCTGGCGCCACTGGTCCGAATCCACCCCGTACTTGTGTCCGGCCTTGTCCAGCTCGTTGAAGTAGGTGTAGACCAGCGCGTGGCGGTGCGCGTCGAAAACCTCGGTGGTGGCCCGGCTGCGCGCGGCCAGGGAGGTGGCGGCGACGAACTGGGGCCCGCGCAGGGCCGCCCGGGTCAGTGCCGAATTCTCGAACAACGCCAGCGAGACGCTGGCGGTGTGCACCCCGGCGTCGGCGACCTGTTCGAACACGGTGCGGTTCGGCTGCCAGGCCAGCGGGTCCAGGTCCGCGGGCCAGCCGCCCAGCTGGTTCACCGTCCGGCGCCGCTCCGGGTCGATCACGTCGTAGCCGAGCATGCCGTGTGCGCCGGGGGCCAGCCCGGTGCCCAGGCTGCTCAGCGAGGTGGCGGTGGTCGAGGGGAAGCCGACGCTCAGGCGCTGGGCCTGGCCGAACAGGCGGCGCAGGAAGGGGGCGTGGGCGATGTTCGACTTCAGCTGGTTCCAGCCCAGCCCGTCGATCATCACCACGTTGACCCGGCGGGTGGACTTCAGCCCCAGCGGGTTCTGGAATCCCGGCACACCCAGCGCGTGCGCGGCCGAGGGCAGCACCTCGGCCAGGGTCTGGGTGCCGTAGGGGGCGGGGGCCGGCAGCGCGGTGGCGGGCACGGGCAGGGTCGGGTCAGGCACGATGAACCTCGGCCCTAGAAGTCGGTGGCCTGGCGCAGGCGGACCGCGAAGCTGCGGGCCTTGTTGACCGCGTCCTGCCCGTCGGCTTCGGCGCTGACCCGGATCACCAGGTCCTCGGGCTGCGCGGTGCCGGTCACCCCGTGGTCGGCGTCGCATTCCGGGTCCGCGCAGGCGGCGGGGGTCAGGTCCAGGCGGGTGGTGCCGTTCCAGGACAGCCCGAAGGTCAATTCGCGCACCGCGTCCCCGCTGCGGTAGTGCTGGGGCTGGTGGAAGACGTAGCTGGTGGCCACCGAGGCGATGCGCTTCAGGGAGATCATTTCGGTGGAGACCTGGGCGACGACCTGCTGGCCGTGGTCATCGAGCTGCTGGTCATCAACGTGGATGATGAACAGCGAATTGTCGCTGAGCACCAGCACGGTGATGTGGCGGTGCACCTCGGTGCGGTCGAAATGGGTTTCCAGGTGGACATAGTGGTCCAGGATCGGCCGGGTGTACATCGCTTCGGACAGCACGTCCTGGATCATCTGCGGATAGAAGCCGGCCCGGACCAGATCCTGCTGCAGTTCAGCGGCTGCAGTGGTCGAATACGATGGAGAACTCATGCCTTAAGTTTACCCAGTGCACCCGACTCTTACCTATGAGCCGCCCGCCCGGTGCGCCCCGCCCGCCGGGCGGTGGGAGCCTGCTCACATCGAACAGCCGCGGCGCGCGCGGCCGGCTCCGGCACCGGGCGGCGCCGCCCACCGGTTTGGTAGGTTCGAAGGATGAAGCAAATCGGTGGGGCGCACATCGCGCGGGCCATGGCACGCGCACGCCACAAGGCGGGACTGGGATGAAGCGCTGGCTGCTGCTGGCGCTGGCGGTGATCGCCGAGGTCAGCGGGTCGCTGTCCATGAAGCTGGCCCTGGACGCCCCGGCGTTGTACCTGGTGACCGCCGCCGGGTACATTGTGGCCTTCGCCGCGCTGGCCGCCACGCTGCGCGCGGGCATGGCCCTGGGCGCGGCCTACGGCATCTGGGGTGCGTGCGGGGTGGCGCTGACCGCGCTGCTCTCCCACCTGCTCTTCGCCGAGCTGCTGACCCCGGTAATGCTGCTGGGGATGGGGTTGATCATTGCCGGGGTGCTGCTGGTCGAGTTCGGCTCGCAGCTGGCCGCCGCCCGCCAGGGCACTGCCCCGGCCCCGCGCGGAAGGTCCGGGGCATGAGCGCCTGGCTGCTGCTGATCCTGGCGGTCATCGCCGAGGTGAGCGGCACGCTCTCGCTGCGCATGGCCACCCACGGTTCGCGGCGCTGGCTGCTCCCGATGGTGTTCAGCTACCTGGTGGCCTTCAGTTCGCTGGCCACCAGCCTGGCGCTGGGCATGCCGCTGGGCCTGGCCTACGGGGTGTGGGCCGCCTGCGGGGTGGCGCTGACCGCGCTGCTGAGCTGGCTGCTGTTCAAGGAGCCGATGAGCTGGGTGATGTCGCTGGGGATCGTGCTGATCGCCGGCGGGGTGGTGCTGATCAACACCGGCGCCCCGGCCTGAGCCGGGGCACCGCGGCCGGCCATGCTGCTCCGTCCCGGTTCACGGTCGCGCGCCGCTTAGCCGCGCAGTGCCCGGCGCACGGTGTCGGTGCGCTGTTCCGGGTTGCCGACCTGCACCTCGGCGGCCAACACGCTCAGCCCGTGTTCGGAAACGGTGACCGGGGAAATCTTCAGGATCGCCACCTCCGGGTGGTTGTCCTTCAGCAGCGCCACCCGGTTCAGCAGGTCCTTCAGCGCCGCCAGGTCCACCTGCGGCAGCCCCTGGTAGCCGAAGAGCCGGGCGCTGCTGCGTGGACGGTGGATCAGGTCCTCCAGGTCCTGCACGGACAGCGGAGCCACCCCGTGCGCCCAGTCATCGAGCAGGTTCACCGGGTCCCCGGAGAGCCCGAAGGAGATCACCGGCCCCAGCAGCGGGTCCTCCACCGCCCGGATCACGCAGGCCTGCCCGGCCTCGGCCATGGACTGCACCTCCAGGGCCTGTACCCCCCACTGCCCCATGGCCTGGAACATGTGGGCGTAGTTGGCCCGCAGCGTGGGTTCGTCGGTGATGTTCAGCCGCACCCCGCCCAGATCCAGGCGCTGGCGCAGGTAGGGGTCATCGGCCTTCAACGCCACCGGCCAGCCCAGCCGGTGCGCGGCCGCGACCGCCTCATCGGCGCTGTTCACCGCCTGGGATTCCAGCACCGGGATCCCGTAGTGGGCCAGCAGCGTGCTGGCCTGGTCGTAGTCCAGTTCGCGCAGCGTGGTGCCCGGGATCTGGGCGGTGAGGGTTTTCAGGTAGTCCTCTGCCCCGTCGGCGTCGATGCCCTCCGGTTCGGGCAGCGCGTCGTGTTCGACGTTCAGCCACTGCCGGTAGCCGTGCGCCTTGTCCAGGGCCCGCACCGCCGCGGCCGGGGAGGTGAACACCGGCAGCCCGTGGTGCACCCCGGTGCCGATGCTGCGGTCCGAACGCCCGGAGAGCACCACCAGCACCGGTTTGCCGCAGCCGGCGAAGCGGCCCAGCTCCCCCAGCAGTGCGTTGTCGCTGATGCCGGGCACCGGCAGCAGGGCGATGATCACCGAATGCACGGTGGCATCCTGCACCAGCTGCTGCACCCGTTCGCGCAGCAGCGGCAGGGCCCGGGACTGGCCCAGGCTGAAGTCCAGTTCGCGCTCGTCCGCGGCGGCGCTGAGGGTGCGGCTGACCGCCACATCGCAGGTGACTTCCGCCAGGGTGAGCGAATTGGAGAGCACCGTCACGTTCGGCCCGGCCGGGGCCGGTGAGGTGCACAGCACGCTGGCCACGTCCATCAGCTGCTCCACCGAGCCGACCCGGATCACCCCGGCCTGGGCCAGCACCGCGTTCAGCGCCGCCGGCGGGGCCTGGGAGGTGCGCACCGAGTGCCCCGGCGGCAGGCGCAGGCCCATGACATCGCTCTTGGCCACGATCACCGGTTTGCTGCCGGACAGGCGCCGGGCGATGCGGGAGAACTTGCGCGGGTTGCCGAAGGACTCCAGGTGCATGGCCACCACCGCGGTGTGCTCATCGTCCTCAAAGTACTGCATGGCGTCGTTGCCGGACACGTCCGCGCGCAGGCCCGCGGAGATCG
This sequence comes from Glutamicibacter sp. BSL13, assembly GCF_052928425.1. NCBI lineage: Bacteria > Bacillati > Actinomycetota > Actinomycetes > Micrococcales > Micrococcaceae > Glutamicibacter > Glutamicibacter sp. BSL13. The sequence continues at coordinate 1,709 of NZ_JAVGCZ010000079.1, read as the reverse complement.
CGGAGCTCAGCCCCAGCCCGCGCTGGGCCTGCACCCCGTGCAGCAGCACCCCCATGGCGGCGGACTGGCTGAAGAAGCCGATGTTGCCCGGGGCCGGCAGCTGCTGGGCGACCGAGGCGTTCAGCTGCACATCCGGGTCGGTGTTCTGCAGCCCCAGGGAGGCCGGGCCGATGACCCGCATCCCGTTGATCCGCGCCCGGGTGATCAGTTCGCGCTGTTCGCGCAGGCCCTGGTCGGATTCGTAGCCGGCGGTCATCACCAGCAGACCCTTGACCCCGTGGGCGGCGCAGTCGTCCACGACCCCCAGCACCCGTTCCTTGGGCACGCAGATGATGGCCAGGTCCACCGGGCCGGGCACCTCGGTGATCCGCCCGTAGCTGGGCAGCCCGCCGATCTCAAAGGCCTGCTCGTTCACCGCGTACAGCGCCCCGGTGAACCCGGATTCCACCAGCCGGTTCAGCACGTCGTAGCCCAGGGTGCCCCAGGAGCGGCTGGCGCCGATGACCGCCACGGAGGCCGGGGCCAGCAGCCCGGCCACCGACTTCGCTTCGGCGCGGTGCTCGCGGGCCTCCATCACCGAACGGGACTTGTCGGTCGGGTCGATCGGGAAGACCAGCATCACCACCCCGTCCTCGAAGTGCCGGGCCACCGCGTAGCCGGCCTCGGAGAAGACGGTGAGCATCTTGCGGTTCTCCGGCAGCACCTCTGCGGTGAACTTCTCGATCCCGTTTTCGCGTCCGGCCGCGGCCAGGTGCTCCAGCAGGATGGAGGCGATCCCGCTGCCGTGGTACTCGTCCGAGACGTTGAACGCGACCTCCGCCTCGGTGGGGTCATCGAGCCGGTCATAGCCGCCGACCCCGATGACCTTCGCCCCGCGCAGCACCACGAACGCCACCCGGGAGGTGTGATCGACGTTGGTGAAGCGTTCCAGCTCCTTGGGGGTCAGCTGGGACTTGTAGGTAAAATAGCGCAGGTAGACCGACGCCTCGGACTGCTGGCGGTGCATCTCCTGCAGCGCCTGGGCATCCTTGGGGGTGATGGGCCGCAGGTGCGCGGTTGAACCGTCGCGCAGCACAACATCTGCTTCCCAATGTGCCGGATATGCCGCAGAAACTTTACGATCCACCATAAGCTAAACAATAGTGCGCGGTACCGGCCACGGCCAGATGCCACGCACCACGGCCTGCACCACGCCCGCGGCGCGCAGTCCGCCTGTTTGCATTCGAACAGTTTCTTATCGACCAGAAGGTAGGGGCACGAACAGCTCAATGGCTCGCAAGAACACTCCGGCCCTTGACGAGGATTTCGTCGAGAACATCATCGACATCGACGTCACCAGCGAGATGGAGAACTCCTTCCTGGAGTACGCCTACTCGGTGATCTACTCCCGGGCCCTGCCCGATGCCCGTGATGGGCTCAAGCCCGTGCAGCGGCGCATCCTGTTCCAGATGGCGCAGATGGGTCTGCGCCCGGAAAAGGGGCACGTCAAGAGCGCGCGCGTGGTCGGTGAGGTGATGGGCAAGCTGCACCCGCACGGGGACGCGGCGATCTATGACGCGATGGTGCGCCTGGCCCAGGACTTCTCGATGCGCCTGGCCCTGGTGGACGGGCACGGCAACTTCGGCTCCCTGGATGACGGGCCGGCCGCCCCGCGCTACACCGAGGCCCGGCTGGCCGCGGCCGCGGTGGCGATGACCGCGAACCTGGAC